>JAAXUU010000080.1 GCA_013335845.1 Actinomycetota bacterium | reverse complement strand
CGGTAGATTCTGCTGCATTTTGCATTGTGCCAGTTGACCGGAAAACTCCATTCTTCTGATGAACAAATCGAGCATCGCATCGTCGATGCAATCGATTTCTTTGCGGATTTCAGAGATTTCCATTATGTGTTCCTTCCAATAGTAAATCGAGTATGACAGTCGCCACAACGGCTTCAACACAGGGAACCGCACGAATCGCTATACAAGGATCGTGCCTACCTGAGATCGATAGAGTCGTTGATTCAAAACGAGAGAGGCTGATGGTCCTCTGCTCTTTTCCAATCGATGGCGTCGGTTTTATTGCAACACGGAGGAGGATCGGCATACCTGATGTAATACCACCCAGAACCCCTCCATGGTTGTTCGTTTCCGTGGTAATCCTATCTGATTCGATCAGGAATGCATCGTTATGTTGCGACCCGCGCATTTTCGCAGATTTGAAGCCGGCACCGAACTCCACTCCTTTCACCGCAGGAATACCGAAAAGTGCAGAAGAGAGACGGTTTTCCACGCCATCGAACATCGGTTCACCGAGTCCCACAGGAACCCCGATCGCCGCGCACTCTATGACACCTCCTATCGAGTCGTTATCGGAGGCTGCAGATTCGATTTCAGACCGCATCGAGGAGCCCCTTGAATCATCGAGTGTCGGGAAGCCTTTCTTCCCTGCCGAAACAAGAATCTCCCGCGTAAGACCGACCGTTGGGAAGGCCACGTCGTCGATGGAGCCGATCGAGCTGATGTGGGCACCGATATAGATTCCGTGGTGTGCAAGGATCTGCATCGCGATACCGCCCGCTATGCAGAGTGGCGCAGTGAGTCTACCTGAGAAATGACCACCACCGCGCATGTCGGCATGCCCCTTGAATGCAACGGCAGCGGTATAATCGGCGTGCGAAGGTCGTGGGGTATCCAGTAGCGCCGAATAATCAGAGGAATGGGCATCATGATTCTCGATCATCGCACACAGAGGTGAGCCGCAGGTCACAGAATCCTTAAGACCGGATAGGAACACCGGTACATCCCGCTCTTTCCTCGGGGTCACCAGGTTATTCGCGCCCGGACGGCGGCGATCCATCAATTTCATGAGTTCATCGGTTTCTATCTTGTATCCCGCAGGCAGCCCGTTGATAACAACCCCGATGGCGGAGCCGTGGGACTCCCCGAAGACGGAAACCTTGAGCTTGGTACCATACTCAGACGACATGTGCGACTCCTCCAAGCTTACGCAGATCTTCAAAAAATGCTGGATAGGATTTCTCAACCGCATGGGCATCGATGATAGTAACCGGAAGGGAGCAGAGGCTTGCAGCTATCGCCGCGGACATGACTATACGGTGGTCGCCGTAACTATGGACTTCCCCACCCTCCAACGCCTTTCCGCGTATCACCAGACCATCCGCTGTTTCTTCAACATCTCCGCCGATAGCACCGAGCATTTCCGCAACGCTTCTAAGTCGGTCGCTTTCCTTCAATCTCAACCTAGCTGCATTATAGATGCGGGTCTCACCTTCCGCAGCTGACGCGACGACGGCAAGGATCGGCACAAGATCGGGGATGTCCGCAACATCAATCGAGCATCCTTTTAGGTGAGCGGCACGAACGGTGACACGGTCTCCAACAACGTCTACTTTCGCACCGAAGCGACGGAGTATCTCGATCACGGCTTTGTCACCCTGCAAGGACGCCATGTCGAGTCCGATAACCGACATCTCGTCGTTCAAGGCCCCAGCGGCAAGGAAAAATGCCGCATTCGACCAGTCGCCCTCGATGATACAGTTTTGGGGAGCCCGATATCGTTGGCTTCCCTTGATCGAATATCCGACCTCGTCTCCCTCCACATCGATGCCGAATCTATCGAGCGTAGACAGTGTCATCTCGACGTATCCTCGCGATTCAAGGTGCGTCGTGAGTGTGATATGGCTGTCTCCTTCGAGTATCGGGAGTGCCATGAGCAGTCCGGAGATATACTGGGAACTGATGTCTCCCGCTATAGTGTATTCACCGCTTTCCATGCTACCCGAAATCGAGAACGGAAGCCTGTCGGAATCGAAGCGGACTCCATGACGTACCATGACATCCATCAATTCACCGATAGGGCGCTCCGGCAGGCGACCACTCCCCGTGAATCGGGCATTGTGACAGAGCGCGGCTGCAACGGGAAGCAAGAAGCGCAGAGTCGAACCGCTTTCAGCGCAATCGAGTAAGGGGTCGCTCGTCGGAAAAGAAGCCGGAATCACCGTATAGTGCCCGTTTTCGTGCTCGATCGTCGTACCTAATGCACGCAGACAATCGATAGTGGTATCGATATCAACCGAGCTATGAGGCAGGAATATCATGGTTTCCGAATCTGCGCACGCTGCACAGATAAAGCTTCGATGAGCACTTGATTTCGAGGGAATCGCATCGATGGACCCATGGAGCGGCACAGGAGAGACAGTCATATTCATACCTCTTCACCCAAACCCTTTGCTATCACCAGGAGGAGTTCCTCTACAGGTAATGTGTGGAGAAAACAATCACCGATTTTGCGTGGCACTACAAGCGTGATCGTATCACCGCTGCGTTTCTTGTCCGAGAGTGCGATGTCGAACAGCTCCCGTGCGTGGAAATCCGTTCGTATCGGTAGTCCGTTTTTCTCAAGGGTGTGGGCAATCGATTGGGCACACGGTTCTTCCGTCCAATCGAGAGCTTCCGCAGCACGTGCGATCGTCACCATCCCGATGCTGACCGCGTAACCATGCGGTATACGATACTCACTGCATGTTTCAACGGCATGTCCGATCGTATGGCCCAGATTCAAGAATTGGCGCGCGCCTCGTTCGAACTCGTCTTCGTGCACGTAGCGCTCTTTGATTCTCACACAGCGCTCGACGATTTCATTCACTTGTTCCGAAGCATAATCGATGTCATTATCAAAGAGTAGATCGAAGAGGGTCTCGTCCGCTAGGATCCCATATTTGATAACCTCTGCCAGACCGTTCGAGAACTCGGATTTTGGCAGGGTGGCGAATGTGTCGGTATCGCAGATGACTGCACACGGTTGCTTGAATACGCCGGCAAGATTCTTTCCTGCAGCAAGGTTTACAGCCGTCTTCCCTCCTACAGAGGAATCCACTGCCGCGAGGAGCGTCGTGGGAAGCTGTATGAAACGCAATCCGCGCATATAGGTTCCGGCTGCGAAACCTGCGATATCACCGACCACTCCCCCTCCAAGGGCCAACACGGCATCACGTCGTGTGAGGTGGTGTTCGGCTAGGAACTCGAGGATAGCAGAGAGGACGTGGATTGTTTTCGAAACCTCCCCGTGCGGAAGTGTGAATGAGCAAACCTTGAATCCCGCGTCAGAAAGACTTTTCTTCACAGTCTGCAAATAGAGATCCCCGACAATGTCGTCGGTTACTATGGCAACTTGACAAGAGGGTATGCTCTGTTTCAGCAGGGAACCACAACAGGCATGCAGTCCACCGTCTATGGTGACCGTGTACCTCTCTGCTGTGCGTATCTCAACTGTGTTCGACATCGTTTCACTCATTCTCTGTCTTCGCTTTTTGAATTCTGCCCTCGCGTAGTAACATGCACATTTCTTCAGGGTCGCGCCTTTTCAGAGCGTTTAGATACTGCGTCAAATTGTATATGTAGAGATCCAACTCATCCGTCAAGAAGTCGGGGTTATCGAAAAATAATTCGGTCCACATGTTCTCGTCGAGTTTGGCGACGCGGGTCATATCCTTGAAACTCCCGGCGGAAAAGCCACTGTGGATAAGGGCTGTCGGTGATTTGATGAAAGCGCTTGATGCGATATGTGCGAGCTGAGACGTGTAGGATATCGTCCGATCGTGTTCTTCCGGAGAGGAGAACACGATCTTCGAGAAACCGAGTTCCAAGAAGAATTCTTTGAGACCATCGAGAACGCCGATACCTATGGCATCGCCCGGTGTAAGTATCATAGAAGCATTCCGGAACAGATGTGAACTTGAGTTATCGAAACCTGCGTTCTCGGTGCCGGCCATCGGGTGTCCTCCGACGAAGATGAAACCATGCTCTGCAGCAAGTGGCGCTAAGACACTGCAGACGTTACGCTTCACACCACACATGTCCACAACGATTGTATTCGAGGATATTCTATCGGCATGGTCCTTAACGTACTGTATGAGAGCACGGGGACTTATGGCGAGTAAAAGCACATCGCATTGTGAGATGCTCACCGATGTCAGTTCGTCATCGATCGCCCCACTCATTTTTGCCTTCAGCATCGTTTCATCGTCGATGTCGAAACCAAGGACGCGGTATGAGGTTCGTTCCTTGATACTTTTCGCGAGGGACCCTCCTATAAGCCCCAAGCCGACAATACCGACTATCATTTGTTCGCCTTTCGAGAATGAAGGAACTGTTCCATTTCGAAGAGGGTTTTCGCCAGTTCGTCGAACGCCTGAGGTGTGAGGGACTGGGCTCCATCGCAGAGGGCATGCGTGGGGTCGTTGTGAACCTCGATGATCAGTCCATCGGCTCCTGCGGCTACGGAGGCAAGTGAAAGCGGCGCAACGAGGGCCGAGCGACCGGTTGCATGGCTTGGATCGACGATAACAGGAAGGTGCGTGAGAGTCTTCAGTACGGGGATAGCGGCGATGTCGAGCGTATTACGCGTATAGGTTTCATAGGTTCTGATGCCACGTTCACAGAGAACGATGCGGTTGTTCCCACCTGCCATAATGTATTCCGCACTCATCAACAGTTCTTCGTAGGTCGCACACAAACCTCGTTTCAGGAGAATCGGCTTGTCGATCGCACCCAGACGCTTCAGCAACTCGAAGTTCTGCATGTTACGCGCACCGACTTGGATCATATCGACTTCGTCGAAAAGCGGAAGCTGGTCGGCGTCCATGATTTCGGTGACGATAGGTAATCCGGTGATTTCACGTGCTTTAAGCAGGAGACGGATTCCCTCATCGCGAAGCCCTTGGAAAGCATACGGTGACGTCCTCGGTTTGAATGCCCCGCCGCGCATGATCGTAGCTCCACTTTCCTTGACGCGCTGCGCGACCTCGCAGATCTGTTCTTCAGACTCGACCGAGCAGGGGCCGGCTATAAGTGTGAGATTCCCCCCACCTATCTTCACGCCTTCACTTATCTCCACAACGGTGTCGAGAGGATGGAACTTCCTATTCACGTTCTTGTAAGGTTCCTGGATTCGCTTCACGTCTTCGACGATATCGAGCGCCATGATGAGACTGACGTCGATTACGGAAGTGTCACCTATCAAGCCGAGTACTGTGTGCATCGTACCCGTGGAAGGATAGACTTCGATTCCTTTGGCGTTAAGCCATTCGACAAGGCTCTCGAGCTGTTTCTCGTTATGATCCGGTTTCAATATCACTATCATTGTCCATCAACTCCTTCATTTCGAGTAAAAAAATACCCCCTCAGCGGATTCGCTGCGGGGGTTCTAAACAATCGACTTTCGATTCTGTCAGAACGTTCCAATCCCATTTGCAGCAAAACCCGAATGACCCTTGCTAAAATAAAAATAAGTAAAGGTAAAGTAACGATATTCGGCTATGCGGGCAAAACTGTTCATTTCACTTCTCCTGACAAAGTATTTTAGGAAGTTTAACATACCCATGCAGGGAATAACAGATATCACTGAATCTTAGTGCTGCGACTATCGAACGTGAAGATTATTTTCATCGGTAACGGTAGTAGTAAAGCTTTGGGTGGTCGAAGAGTCGGCACTCAGTCCTATTCGTCACTCACGCCCATCGGTGTCTGCATCATGAATAGGTCTCATGTTCTCAAAGACGGTTGCTAGGTATTCATCACTATATTGGTCATCGAGGAATCTCTCAATCGCAGTATCTGCCACATCCCCTGCACGTCGCTCAGCTTGACGACCGAGAGCATTGTAGGTGATCAGGATGTCGAATGCCATGAAAATAGCCAGTAGTATCGTTATCGATCGCTTCGCGTGGATATGGATATGATCGAAGCGGTGTGAAAAAGCCGGTACAACCAACTTCATCCAGAAAAGACCTAAAAAGCCCCAGAGCACTATAGACTCGATAGAAATCCAGCCGTTAATATTGAAGGTCATATAACTGTAATTCCATGAGACTACACTATAACGCGTCGCCAGAAACAAACCTGACAAGTACTCGAACACACCTCCGATAAGCGAACTCACCATGAAAATCACGATAGGGTTACCATAACGGATACGATAGAGGAGCAGCGTGATAAGAATAGCTCCAAACCCATATATTGGCGAAAATGGGCCATATACGAGTCCTGCGCGATTCTCGGTCAGACCGAAGAATATGAAACAGAATATCTGTTCGAAAATCAGACCGCCGATCGAAGCGAGAAAGAATATCCAGAACAACTTATAGAAGCTCAGGAGATGTGTGGCCGACCTTTCGACGACTTGGTGTGACGATCGAGTCGACCGCGCAGAAATCTCGTCACCATGAACGTAATCACGGCCAACCGTCGTATCGTCATCTTTGTTCGTAAGAAGAACGCTCATCCTAGTCTCCGGAATCCGGGGTTATTCTGTGGTATCGATG
>JAAXUU010000333.1 GCA_013335845.1 Actinomycetota bacterium | reverse complement strand
GGAGCAGATCGAGCTGCTGGAGCAGGAACGCTGGCGCGGGCCTTATCAGTCATTAGCCAACCTGGTCAAGCGAACCTCCTGCGACAAGACGATCCAGGGCATCCATTGCCTGAGCGTCCGATACCTCGAAGACTTCTGAAACCTCACGTATAGCGGCACTGCCGTACTTCTCGACGAAGTCGAAGACATCAAGGTCGCTGAACTCGGGCTTCAAACGCTCGACAGCTTCACCGGCGAGAAGGTCGATCAGGCTCACCGTCTGGTTGAAAGTGCGAAATCCCCTAGCTAACCGCTCCTTGCCATCGACACTGACAAGAAAGGTCGGGAAGCCTTGCACGTCCCTCTGAGCGCATTCCAACCGGTCGCGAGCGAACTCATCTTCCGCTTGTCCTTTGAAGTCGGACAAGAATCGGTTCCGGTCCAGCCCGACTTCCGAAGCTAGATCGGCAAGGACCTCCGGCTCACCAAGATTCTGACTTTCGGTCGCGGCAGCCTCGCGGAGACGGCGAAGGTAGCGACTGGCGAGTTTCTCGTCTTGGAGCTTGGCTGCCTCAAAAGCGATGTTGGAGGGCCATGTCGATTTGAACGGGGTCTTCAAGAACTCAGCCGTGTTCACCGGCATGCCATGGCGACGTGACGCCTCGACCCAGTGATCGGCAATCGGCTGGATCGAGTTGTTGCCGCCCCCGATGTCATTCATCGGGTCACGGAAACTGCTGTAGTCTTCGACGAGTCCGCCCATCACGACGCGGATGGTCAGCCGGTCTCCGTAGGCTTCCTGTAAATGTCGCAGCATCGGCTCCGAGCCCCAACACCATGTGCAGTACGGGTCTGTGTATGTGACGATCTCGATAGCATGTGATTGAGCCATTTCATCACCCCTCGATCGGATTCAGACTACCGGCTAAACGTAGTAGTGCCCTTGCGTAACAGCGGTAGAATCTTCTCATGATAATACCAGAACCCGAATAGCTTTTCCTATTAAAATGACCCCGGTCTTCATCTCTGAAGAACCGGGGCCACTTGTAATTAGTCCGTTGATTTGTCGTCGTCTAGCTGGAAACGGCAGTGCTTTCTCAGATAACACGTTGATGGTGTGTAAGGACCATCATTGAATTATCGCGACAATATGAAACAAGGGTAAGGCCTATGGAATTTGCAAGTTCCGCGGCGGTATCCGTTACTCCTTTGCGGGAAACGAACACGCCCACACCGGCTTGCGCAGCCTTCAAAGCCATCTCGTAACTGATGCGGCCCGTAGTGAATAGGGCCATGTCACCGCAGGAAAGGCAATCCAACCATGCTTGGCCAAGGAGCTTATCCATGGCATTATGGCGACCGATATCTTCCCTTACGCACGCCAATCTTCCATCGTTGCCGATACCACATCCGTGGACGCATTCGCCCGTATTGCGCTTTGGGCTCTTCGTGCAGAGCTCTTCCATCATCGCCAAGAGATCATCGGAAAGAAATCGTTTCTCCGCAGAAACTTTATTGAGCCCCTCGCCCTTATCACAAAGCAAGGCTGATTTAGCGCAGCCGGAAGACGTCACACGCTCTTTCACTGTATAACCGTGCGCAATGGATTCGTTGCTTTCGACATGAACCGACGTACCGTCAGGGCTCGCAACGACAGTCTTGAATTCAGAGCGATTCGAAAGCAAGCCCTCGGAGAGAAGATAACCGACAGCTAATTCGGAAACATTTGAAGGTGTTCCTTGGCTTATCGCGACAGGCACGTTATTCAAAAAAATATGGATAGAGCGCTCTTTTGACAAACCCGCTTCGAACACTTTTCTCTCAACCGCGACGGCCATATCAGCTACTGCCTTTCTATACGGAAAAACGAGGATCGTTGGCAACCATATCCAAACGAGTCATCACAACATCCTCCACCTCGAAGGCAAAAACCTCGACGGTGTCATCACGGAAAACGGTACGCATGTAATCGCCGCAGGCTTCGCAGTTATGCAGGCGGTGAGCTTCGTCTCCCTCAATGTGGAAGTAATGCAATTTATTCTGATCGTGAGTCCCGCAACAAGCGCAACGTACACGCTCGAACTCCCACTCGGTCCCACAGTATTCGCAGTAAAGAATGCGGCCACGCCCGGAGTTCGATGGTGTGTCACCGACAAAAGAAGTCGTCGCGAGACTGCCGCAAGCGGGGCAATGAAGTGGCTTGTCATGTACGGTCTGCCCGTCTTTCAAGTCGAGCATGTCCATGACGGTCTTGGCCGCAGCTTGTAGCAGAGGGCGAAGAGATAAACCGACGACAAGAGCGAACGTCTCGACGGGCATATCGCCATCAGACGCTTCGTAGTCGGCACAAGCGAGCTGGAGAAAGGACGTGGGGTCGCTTCCCGCTAGTTTGAGATCGCTTCTCTGAACGAACGTCGACCAGTCATAGGCGCGCAACGCCGCGGCCGTCTTCTCCTCGAGGTCCGCATGCTCAGCGACATAGGCAGCGA
>JAAXUU010000079.1 GCA_013335845.1 Actinomycetota bacterium | reverse complement strand
CACGGCCAAGGGGTATATTCCACACGTACCTTTGGGAACTGGCCGTGGTCTTTCTCTTTCACCCTCATCCAGAATTGACCGGTATTTGGCTGTGGCTTGGCATAGGGCATCCACTCATTGCCGGCATGTTCGTCCTTGCAGGCTATCTGACAACCGTAACAGCCATTGCATTTCTCTATATCGAAAACGAATACCTTCACTTCGATTCTCCTCTATCTGCTCTCGAGCATGGCATCGACGACATGCAGCGGACCGGTCTCAGGATCGTAGGCGCGTGAGAACGCCTCGGGATACTGCTTCGCAAGTTCGAATACATCAACTTTCTCGATACCGACCAGATATCCGCTCGTGACTTCGCCGGCACAATTCTTGGAGGCGATGGCTTTGGGGGCGATGAGGTTGTTCGTTCCGCCGCGATCGCTCACGCCGACCTCGATGGGGTCGATACGTGCACCATGGTCTTGAAGTACGGCACGGGGACGGATGCGTTCCGTCACATAGACGCCGCCGAGTACCCAACCACGGTCATTGAACATCTTGACGACATCACCGGAAACGACGCCGAGCTTCTCGGCATCGGCAGGGTTTATCCAGATCGGTTCATAGGCATAACCGTCAGGGCCCTTGACCTTGCATGTCTTGATCTCACGGAACCAAGCACAATCATCCAGTTGCGAATGAAGGCGCCAATGCGGATGATTCGACACCAATAAGAAAGGATATTCTTCGGCACGGGGAGTAGTTAGGCGCTCGTCTGGATGGGTTTCACCCTTCTCTACCCACTTGGGATAGGGTCCCCGCTCGAAATCATCCGGGAACTTCTCTGCAAGACGCGGTGAATAGTACTCGATAAGACCACTGGGTGTAGTAAGGGGATAACCTTTGGGGTTGGTATAGAAGTCGTAGAAGCCCGCGTTATCCTCTTCCCAGCCTTCCGCAGCCGGAACGATGTAGCTTTTCTTCTCCAAGAACTCCTCGTAGTCCATATAGTCCTGGACGCCGGAATTCTCGAACCCTATCCTCATCTTATCATCGAGTGTCTTCCTCTCGGTAAGTTCATCTACCACACCGAGTTTCTCGGCAACCGCCACAGCACACTCCCAGTCGCTCTTCGATTCGCCGAGCGACTCGATCGACTGCTCTTCGAGCACAAGCGTGTTGTAGTTACCGGACATGATGTCGCAATTGATGTCGCGCTCCTCGAACTTGGTATTCACCGGGAGAAGGATATCGGCAAGTAGGCAGTCATCCTCCATCCAGATGTGCTGGGCTACGACGCACTCGATAAGATCGGAATGCAGGGCCTCGATGAACTTGTAGCCGCCGTTCCATGAGGAAGTCCACTTCGGTGAGTCGATCCACACCATATGGATGCGCTCTGAACCGACGGCGGGATATTGCAACTTCCGGAACTGGTCTTCAACAGGCACGCCGGCAACCGTACAGCCATACCACGTCAGAGGGTTCTCATGGCTGTAATCCCCCGCAAGCGCCTCGGGCACCAACGTTTCGGGTACAAGGGAGTCACGCTTATCGGCCGCGTAAGGAAGAAGAACGGAGAACAGATTGGGAATGAATTTAGATCGTGGGATGGGCGTTTGTTTGGCCAAACTGAATAATTGATACTCCATCATCTTCATCTGATTGCGCCCCGGTTTTCCAAGAGCTTGCATGCCGAGAAGAGCGACCTCGAGGCGGGCGGGTTCATGCGAGTACGTCGAGCGGATATAGGAGCCACCGTTGCCATGGGCGATAGTGGTGTTCTTCTTCGCCCAAGAACGCGCAAGAGCTTTGATGGTACGTGCCGGAACGCCACATACTCCCTCTGCCCATTCGGGAGTTTTCGCTATCCCGTCGTCACCGCCCATAACATGGTACTCGAACCAATCGAAACCGATCGCATGGGTTTCGATGTACTCCTTGTCATACAGATCCTCTGTTAGCCAGATATAGGCGATTGCGAGTTGCAGCGCCGAGTCGGTATTGGGCAACACGGGAATCCATTTATCGCCATGGACGGCTGCTCCATAGTTCACATCAGGGCAGACATAGATTTGGCGAACCCCGATATCGTGGAGGAAGAAACAGTAGCGGCTCGGGAAATGTCCACCCCAGCCCCAAGGTGTAGTCACGACGTCGCAGCCCCAAAACAGGACCGTGTCCGTATTCTTGGCGACATCCAGAAAGAGGTTCTGCTGATCGCCTTCGCCGACGGGGTCGCAACCCCAGATATGCTTGGCGCCCCAGTACCAACCTTCCCAGCTGTCGGGATTGCGTGCTTGCAGGCAATACCCGCCCAGGACGTCCAGAAGAGCACCTTCACAACCACGAGGGCCATGAAGAGTCTTCACCTGATGGTGTCCATCCGACTGAACGAAGATGGAATTCATCCCATAGGTCTCTTTTACGCGCAGGACCTCATCGGCGATGAACTGCGTCGCTTCATCCCAGGAGATGCGTACGTATTTCGATTTTCCGCGATTCTGGGGGTTACGTTCGCCTTGCGGGTCCCAGTCGACACGCTTCATAGGGTGCAGGATACGGTTCTTCGAATACACCCGATGCTTTGCCGCGAGCGCAAACGGGGTGATTTCCGATTTCTCGGCAGCTTTGAACTCCTTGCCCCGCGCTTTGATCGTCCATGGATTGAGGCCGTCTTTCGAGGCGTTGTCGACATAGCTGAACGGGCGAATGCGAAGGATCTTCCCTTCGCGCACATCAACTTCCGCGGGCTCCGAAGCAGAGCAGGGACCGCAGAAACCCATAGTCTTTATTGTTGTCCTGATATCAGGTCCGGGCATGTGGTACTCCTTCCTTCTCTCATCTTTTTTCAAAATCTAGGTTGCAAATTCCGATACTGCACAATCCCGTGTCAGAGAATCATTGAAACGCAATTCCGTTGTTATACCGAGACATCCGGTGCGCAACCGGCGTCATCCCCTGAATCCTCACAAATCAATGTTCAGCTCAAAAAAGTAAGTTTCAAAGTGCGAACACAATTGTCATAAGCCGGTTTCAAAACAAATTTCCAAATCGCTCCCCTTGTGGGAAAATTTTTCGCATTTCATTTTGTTTTTTGAAGAAGTGGCAGGTACAATAATGGTCGCTTCTAGGTACTATGTTTTACCGCGCGGGTTTATAAAGCGGGTTTATAGCGCGGCTTACTAACGCGCGAAGCGAAGATACATGCAACCCGATTGTCACAAGCAACAAACGCTGCTGCTTTGCTATGATTTTTCGGACACCTAACGGTGAGAGGGTATACATGAGCTTAAGGGATGAGAAGAAAATCTACGTCGAGAAGAAAATCTACGATGCTGCAATAGCACTCTTCATCGAACAGGGGTATCTGAAAACCACACTTATCGACATTGCATTGGAATCGGACGTCTCGACTCGAACGCTCTATAAATACTTCCCGACAAAAGAAAGTATTCTCTATAAATTCACGCGCAGCAATGTGGAAGGTCTCAAGACCTTCATCTCGACTCTCCCGAAAGAAATGACCCTGGAGGAGAAAGTCCTCGCCACAATGGTCAAGGATTACAAGACGATGTTCCGTACATTCGATATCAGCTACCTCATGCATCCGGCGCGTAATGAAGCCGGCATGATCTGCAGATTCGACGTCGAAAATCTCTTTATTTTGGAAAGCATCTACTACAGCCTATTCAAGGATTATCAGCTAAGCAAGGGTGTGCACCCCAACGAATCCGCCAAAATCGCCGCTTCCATCATCGTCGCCCTCTATCGCCATCTCACCGACCTCTTCAGGTTTCGGGAGGCCTTCCAATTCGAGGAGAGTAGGCTCAAAAGCTACCTTTCGTCTCGCCTCGATGTCATATGGGATGGTATCCAAGAATCATTGCTCACGGGTGAAGCTCTGGATTCCCGATAACATACGGGCCCTCCTCCTTTGATGTGGAGAAGAGCCCGTATGTAAGAACGTGCAACGTTTATTCACACACAAAACCGCAGAAAGTTATTTACCAGCAGCCTTAGGGGTGAACAGAACCATCTTCGGTTTGCCTAGCATCTTCTCAGCCAGCTCGTCGATCTTCCCGTAGGTCATGACTGCAGCTTGGCAATGCTTGACGCAGCTTGGCTTCTTGCCTTTTGCGACACGCGTCGCACAGAGGTCGCACTGGTCGGTCGGAACAGGGATGAAATCGAACTGCCATCTATCCTCTCCGATGTGCCAGGGACCGATCTCGGCGATTTTGATGCCCCATTGATCGGTTGGCAGACCATGCTCCATCTGGCAGACGACTTCACAGGAGTGACAGCCGGTACAATATTCATAGTCTATTAAAAGACCGTACTCAGTAGCCATACTTATTCCCCTCCTTCGATTTTGCCGACCTTGCAGACGGTGGATTTACAGTTATTGCCGAACCCGGTCTTACCGAATTGAGCTTTGACCAAAACATTCGGATTCGAATCATACACTCCGTAGCTACCTTGGCCCTCGTTCTCGGGATTACGCTCCGGGAACCACCATGCGTGATCGCAACTGATGACACGCTCATGGCATGCAGGCGTAACCTTGGCGACCATTCTAATCGTTCCGAGGTCATTTTCCAAATAGCACCAATCGCCGCTTTGAATACCCAATTCAGCAGCCGGCTTCGGGTGTATCAGGAACTCGGGATTGGGGTGGATCGCACGAAGGTGTGGAATCTGACGGTGCTCCGAGTGGAAGGATGCCCATTGACGAGCGCCCGTCGTGAGCACGAAGGGGTACTTCTCCATTAGCTCCGGCGAAGCGACCGGGCCGAACGGCGGCTCGTGGAAGCTCGGTAGAGGATCCTGACCCCAAGATTGAAGCATCGTCGAATAGAGCTCTACTCTACCGGTGGGTGTGTTGAAACCAAGGCCGCCATCGGGACGCTGTTCACCGTTGCGGAACTTATTATAGTGATACTCCGGGTAGATCCAATTCTCTTCACGACTCTCTTCGAACGTCATGCCGACTTCTTCCATAGTGTAGGTGAAGAAGTCTTCGACAGACTCGCCGGGCCATGCCTTGGTACTCCAGCGACGACCCAACTCCCAACAGATCTCCATGTCGGACTTGGTCTCACCAAGAGGTTTGGCTGCCTTATTGGTATTCTGTACGTAATAATAGATACTGCGGATACCGTTACGCTCAGGGAAAGCGGTTATCGGCAGGAATATATCACAACACTCCATTGCAGTCGGAGTCATGAACATATCGACCATGACATTGAACTCGGCATTGCAGTACGCGGGTTCCATGCGGGTTTCCGGTTCCTGAGCCGTGCATGCGAGCGGGTTGGTCGACTGGATCCAGTTCGCCTTGATCGGATACGGTTCATTGGAAAGCATCTGGTCGACCGTCATGTCTGCTTGCGTCAATACGACGCCGCTGTACTTCAGCATCGGGTACTCTTTGCCGCCGATACGGGCATCTTGTTGTTGTTGCGTGAGATGCTCCGCGGGATCTGGCGGATTCCAGGTTTGGATGTTGAAAGGTTGATGCACGGTGATCATTCCGCCGGGAATGTCGATCTGTCCGGTGATGGACCAAAGGCTCACGACTGAGGCTGATCCGGCTATGCACTCGAGCGTCATATCAAGGGCGAGACCCCACTGAACGGCACTCGGCTTCTCGGCCATCATGTGCGCGGCTTTGACTATCTTCTCCTCGGGAATCCAGGTTATTTCCGAGACCCTCTTCGTGTCATAGTCCTTCGTACATGCTGCATACTCTTCGAACCCATAGCACCAGTTATCGACGAACTCATGGTCGTACAGGTCCTCTTCAACGATGATCTTACCCATTGCCAACGCCAACGCGGCATCGGTGCCGGGGCGGATTTGCAACCAAAGATCAGCGCGTGCTGCGAGCCAGGTGAGCGTCGGGTCGATCACGATGAGTTTGGACCCACGACGCATGCAGTCGACGACCCAGTGACCCATATTGCCATCGGCGTTCGAGATGAGCGGGTTGTTGCCCCATACGAAGATATTCTTGGGGGCAACCCAACCATCGTGCTCATAACGATCGATGAAGTATTGAGAGAAGTCAGGGCAGGTATAGGTTCCCATCAACGTGTTTGAGGCTGCCACACGAGGGACATAGCATGAGTTCCCTGAAAGCATGTAGGCGTAGTTCGAACTTCCGAATGCATATTGAAGGCGGGTCATATAAGGTGCGGTCCCACGACCGGTTCCCAAATGGAAGACGACGCACTCGGCGCCGAACTCATCCCTGATCTGATTGAATTTCTTCTCAATCGTATCATAGGCTTCATCCCAGCTTATGCGCTCCCATTTGTCTTTGCCACGATCTTCGTATGCGCGCTTCATAGGATAGAGGATTCGATCCGGGTGATTGATAGCTTCGCCGATAGCGAGGCATCTGGCACAGAGACGACCACTGTAGAAGGGGTTATCCTCATCACCTTCCATTTTCACGAATTTTCCATCTTGATCGGTGTAGATGATGACACCGCAGCCGTCATGGCAACCGGGCGCTGCCCAAGCGGCCGATCGCGTAGCAATCAGCCCGTCCTCTTCCCATTGCCAAGGAAGATCACCGCCAGTGAGTTTTACTGGT
>JAAXUU010000332.1 GCA_013335845.1 Actinomycetota bacterium | reverse complement strand
GAACGATTTCGGGACCGTCCAAAAGCATCTCGACGTACTATCCCCCGACGAAACACGTGAAGTATACCGCCTGCTATCGCTACGACTGGTAGAACTCGCGCGTGAGAAGAATCCCGAACGCGATTACAGTGCGATCAAAAACCTTCTGGACGACGAAAGGGCATCATGAAGAATACCGTTGCAACATTCCAAGAGATGAAAAGCCGCGGCGAGAAGATAACCATGCTCACTGCTTATGATTATTCGACCGCCAAGCTCGTCGACGGCTCCGGTGTGAATAGCATCCTCGTGGGTGATTCACTCGGCAATGTCATGCTGGGTTATGAGGACACGATATCGGTGACGATGGAGGATATGATCCACCACTCGAAAGCTGTCGCACGTGGCACGAAGGAAGCTTTGCTCATCGTGGACATGCCATTCCTTTCCTATCAGACTTCCGTATATGATGCCGTGGTGAACGCAGGTCGGCTCATGAAAGAAGGGCGTGCCGGAGCTGTCAAGCTCGAAGGCGGTGCGGAGATGGCTCCGCAAATCAAGGCGATCACGCAAGCATCCATCCCTGTCTGTGCTCACATCGGCCTCACTCCACAGTCGATCAATGTGTTCGGAGGGTACAAGGTCCAAGGTAAGAGCGAAGTTGCTGCCCGCAAACTCATCGAGGACGCGAAAGCCGTGCAGGAGGCCGGTGCGTTCGCAGTCGTACTCGAAGCTGTCCCGGCCAAACTCGCCGCGATCGTCACGAGAAGCTTAGATATCCCGACCATCGGCATCGGCGCCGGTCCCGATTGTGATGGGCAAGTGCTTGTCTACCAGGATATGGTCGGTATGTACTCGGACTTCGCACCCAAATTCGTGAAGCGTTTTGCGAGTGTAGGTGAGATCATTGTCGAGGCGTTCCGTACGTTCGACGCAGAAGTCAAGGCGGGAACGTTTCCCTCGCAAGAGCACACCTTCGATATAGATGACGAGATCATCTCGAAATTATACTGATTCGATCGGATTGGACGAATACACGAAATGATTATCGCAACAACAGTCGCAGAAGTACGTGAACACGTACAATCTTGGAAAATGAACGGGCTTTCGATTGGCCTGGTTCCCACCATGGGCTTCCTGCACGAAGGACACGCGAGCCTTATGGAACGGGCAACCAGGGAATGCGACCGTGTCGTGGTGAGCATATTCGTGAATCCGATACAGTTCGGACCGACCGAAGATCTGGAATCCTATCCGCGTGACTTCGAGAGCGATAGCGCTCTGTGCGCAGAGAAGGGTGTGGCGCTTGTTTTCCACCCGGAAGCGACAGAGATGTATGCCCCTGATTTCTGCACCTATGTCGATATGGATAGGGTGACGAAAACCCTATGCGGAGCGAGTCGGCCGACGCATTTCCGCGGAGTCTGCACCGTCGTCTCGAAACTCATCAATATCACAAAGCCCGACCGCTCCTACTTCGGGCAGAAGGATGCTCAGCAACTCGCAGTGGTCCGACGCATGGTACGCGATCTCGATATGGACGTCGAAATCATCGGTTGTCCTATCGTCCGGGAAACGGATGGGCTTGCGAAGAGCTCACGCAACACCTATCTGAGACCCGAAGAACGGATTGCGGCTCTGGTGCTCAGCCGTGCGCTCGGTGCTGGCCGGCAGATGGTGGCGGAAGGTGGGAGGGACTCCAATGAGATCCTTTCCGTCATGCGCTCGGTCATCGATACGGAACCACTCGCTCGAATCGATTACGTCGAAATCGTGGATGGTGTGTCCATGCAGCCCATCGAATCCGTGAATACGGGTACACTTATAGCGATGGCGGTCTATATCGGTAGAACACGTCTGATAGATAATTTCATCGTCGGGGAATAAATCGCCGACCAATACCGATACTACAATGAACAGGGAAATGGAATGCAGCTAGAACTTCTCAAAGGAAAGATCCACCGAGCCACCGTCGTTCAGGCGGAGCTCGATTATATCGGGAGCATCACCATAGACGAGGACCTTCTCGATGCAGCGGGGATGTTCGAATACGAAAAGGTGACTGTCGCGGATGTCGAGACCGGCACGCGATTCGAGACCTACACCATCGCCGGCGAACGTGGGAGCGGCCTGATCTGCGTGAACGGCGCCGCCGCACATTGCGTCAACGTCGGTGACAAGGTTATCGTCATGGCGTATGCGCGCTTCACTCCCGAAGAAGCTCGAGACCATAAACCGGACGTCGTTTTCGTAGATGGAGAAAATCGAATCTCACGGATCACGAAGTATGAGAAGCACGGTCGGCTCGAGGATTTAGACTGATCGGTATGAAACCACCTAGGTAAACGGCGGGTCTATCAAGGCGAATCCCGAAATAGGTCCTATACATCGATAAGCCTAACCCTCTTACCTGCGAGATAACGAAGAGCAAAAACAACGGTCACAGGCA
>JAAXUU010000078.1 GCA_013335845.1 Actinomycetota bacterium | reverse complement strand
ATATGCAGGTTTCGTATATGCATCGGTCAAGGACGTCGTAGTCGATAGTCCCTATTCCGTGACCATCAATCTCAACGAACCGAATACTGCATATGCCATATCTTCAGTATCCAGTGGGGGAAGCTGACGATCGATGTTGAACTTCACAGCGTCGGCGTTGAAATCGGTATCGTCATGGAATTTGACGCCTTCGCGCAACTTGAATGTATACGCCAGGCTGTCGGGACTCATCTCCCAAGACTCTGCGAGGCAGGGCTCAACCGCAGTCGAATCGTCAGCATATTGCAGAAGTCCTTCGAAGATGTTGACGATGATCTTCGACGACTCGCCGTCGTCTACATACGCAGGATCGAGCCCGCGCGGATCGGCGCCTTGAGCATAGATAAAAGTATCATTGGCACCTGTCTCTTCTTCGGTACCACCCGATGGAGTCTCCTCGTCCTTTGCGCAGCCCCCGAGCATCGACCCCACTGCCACAACCGCTGCGCCGGTTGCACCCAGCTTAACGAATTTTCTACGACCAAACGCATGTGAACTTACGTGATTACTCATCATTCACCATCTCCTCTATACGTTTTTCGGTCGCTTCCGAGAGGAACTTCGATAATTTGGGCCCTCTCGAATAGCATATATTGATTCTACTCTGGATTCTAATCAAAAACCATTCCGGAGGATGATTTATGCACTGTCCTGCCGGCTGGAAAGATAGAAAAATGACGCGAACTATTCTTCTAGCAGCTCAGTTGCCCAGAATTTTGGATAAACCGCTTCGTTTTTCGTATTTTCGATGTACTGTCCTTACGACAACCATCCGATAACCACCCCGCCGAATCTGCTTTCTCCGCCCGGTGATAACTCATATCCCCTCCTTGACTCTCACGGATTTCCCGCTAGAATAAACACGAATTTCATAACCTTTTATGGGTGTCTCTTTTAGAGAAGAATAGGGAATCAGGTGCGAATCCTGGACGGACCCACCGCTGTAAATAGCTGTGATGACTGCAAAATGCCACTGAGAAATCGGGAAGGCGCAGAAATCGGTTAAGGCTATAAGTCAGAAGACCTGCCGATAAAAGATACTGTTTACGGAATGATGGCAAAGTTCCAGTTTCGAGGTAACCCCTCGAAGCTGGGACTTTTTTTATTGCGAGCTATATGGATCGGAGGTCGGCCCTATGAATGATTCCGTACGACTGAACATAGAATCGCTCACATTCCCACCCGAAACAGCGGATGTGCTAAAGAACATCGACTTGACCGTCGCTCGGGGGGATTTCATCGCCATCACAGGGGATGCCGCTTCTGGGAAATCGATGCTGCTTCATAGTATCACCGGTGCGGCAGTTGAATTCTTCAACGGAGAACTTCAAGGCACCGTTCGGGTTATGGGGCACGACGTAGCGGACATCCCCCTAACGAGGATGTGCGACCACGTCGGCTATATGATGCAGGAACCGCAAAACCAAATCGTCAATATCACCGTCGCGGACGAAGTGGCCTTCGGTGTCGCCAATATGAACCTCTCTTTGAATGAAATCAAAAAGAGGACGAGTGCATCTTTGAGATTCGTCGGCTTGGATGGTTTCGAAGGTAGGAGCACGGATGGGTTGTCCGGCGGACAAGCGCAAAGAGCGGTGCTGGCCGGCGTGCTTGCGATGGAGACTCCCCTTCTCATCCTGGATCAACCCACTGCTGAGCTCGACGAAAAGGGCAAGCAGGAACTCTTTGCGCGTCTGAAGTATCTGAACAAAGAAAAGGGCGTTACCGTGGTCATGGTGATGGACCGCGCAACAGATATCCTCGCATACTCGAACCGGATACTGATCATGGGTGGCGGAGAAATCATCGAGGAATGCAGTCCGGATGAGTACCGGAAACGCTTATGCGCGAAATCAACCCCAAGACTATCGCCGGCAAAAAAGCCTGCAGGGTCCACTAACATCGAACTACGGGATGTTTCCTTCACCTACGATGATGGTTTTGTCGGATGCGAGAATATCGATATATCTATCAATGAGGGTGATTTTGCCGGAATAGTAGGTATCAACGGCTCAGGTAAGACCACCTTGATAAAACTGATGGAAGGTTTGCTCAAACCTGAAAGTGGTTCGATCGAAGTATTCAATACACCTCTGATCAAGAAGAACCTGTCGGCCTTACGCAGCAGAATAGGCTTTCTATTCCAAAACCCCGACCTCCAGATCTTCGCCACTACCGTGAAGGATGAAGTCGCCTTCACCTTGAAGATGCGGAAATTGCCCGCAGAGGATATCCGGGAGAAGGTTCAAGGAATATTGACCGAAGTCGGTCTGGCTTCGTACGCCGACGTGCATCCTCAGCGGCTCAGCCGTAGCCAGCGCCAGAAACTGGCAGTCGCCTCCATCTTAGTCGGCGACCCCGACATCATCATCGCCGATGAACCCACCTCCGGCCTCGATGAGAATCAAAGCATTTTGATCATGGACTTGCTTGCCGATTTCCATCGAAAAGGGAAAACGGTGGTCCTCGTCACTCACGACCTGCCTCTGGCAAGGAGCTATACGACTCGCATCGTCGCGATGCATGAGCACCGCGTGGCCGTGGATATCCCAACCGAAGAAACCTTCTCCCACGGTTCGGCGCTGAAACGTATTGGGCTTGATTTCCAAAGGGAGGAACTCGCCAATGACCTGGGTTGAAGAATTGGATCCGAGAACGAAACTGGCGTGGTGCCTGTGTCTCATACTCTCAGCTTTGCTTTCGAATGTCGTAATGGTGGAGGTCGGCATACTGATTCTCGTTATCGCAACGGACTGCTTTTTTTCGCGCGACCTGAAGAGTTACAGGATACTTCTTCCGGTGATCCTTGTCGTAGCATCACAGATTCTTATCATACAGCTTCTTTTCTGCAGGGAAGGCGTGCCCCTTTGGCAGTGGGGCGTGATTTCGGTTTACTCGGGTGCGACGCCC
This sequence comes from Actinomycetota bacterium, assembly GCA_013335845.1. GTDB lineage: Bacteria > Actinomycetota > Coriobacteriia > Coriobacteriales > RUG844 > JAAXUU01. The sequence continues at coordinate 3,662 of JAAXUU010000078.1, read as the reverse complement.
GCTGCCGCTTTAGGAATCTCCCGTACAGCCGCAGTGACCTTCGCCGCCGTTCAGTTCATGACCCGGACCCCCGCCATGGACGTTGCCCTGATGCTCGTTTCCTGGCGCATTCCTTATCGGTATGCCATGTTGACCATCGTCGCCAAACGATTCCTGCCTTTGATGCAAAGGGAATACCGTGCAATCTCGGAAAGTCAATCTATACGGGGAATTCCCACCGATGGAATAAAGGACAAGATCAAGAGTCTCCCCTTGGCTCTTATGCCGTTGTTGTTCCGCGCGGTTCGACGCACTTCGGATATCGCCCTTTCGATGGAACTGAAAGGTTATGGCAGGAGCAATCAACGCACATTCGAGAAACAACTGTGTTTGAAGAACCGGGAGAAGATCGGCATGCTTCTTCTGTTCTCGGTATTCATCGCAGCTAATTTCATATAGATAACGGCAACTTTAGGTAACGACAATTGAACCGAGGAGAGTCACATGAACAAAAAGTTTTTCAGAACCGACACGAAAGCGCTTGTGGGATCCATTATCTTGGGTATAGTTTTCTTGATTGCAAGCCAAGCATCAGGTTTTATCGACAATCTCCTCCCAACCGGAAAAGCGGGAATGTATTTGATCAATGGCACGGTCTGGGCGTCTTTTACGGCTCTCATCGTCCTTCTCTACAAGCAGCCCGCCGGACTCATCGCGGCGGAAGTCGAAGCATTCACTTCGGTTTTTTACAGTCCCCTCTGGGTTGCGTTCATCTTCGCGAATGCCGTCGGTTCACTTGCCGTATCATTCGTTGCCGCTCGATACTCTATGGAAAAATGGTCGCACCACATCCTTGCCATGTTCTTCTGCAATGTGCTGGGTAACGCCATCGCCGGAGTGGGATTGGTCACTATATTCCAACTGCCCGTCAGTGTCGCTATCGTCGAAACTTTGATAACCATCGCAGTCGCCTGGCCTCTTTCGACGATAGTCACGAAATTGGTATATGACAGCATCAAGAATTCCGGTTTAGCCCGATAAGTAAGTCAAGTGCTTAGCTCAGGTACATAGTCTCGATACGTCTCGATACAAGGACAGGGAAGCCGATAAGACCTCCCTGTCCAAATCGATTCCGAGTCAATATCGTTTTACGTGTCTATATCGGCTTACTGTCTATATCGGCTTACTGTCTATATCGAGTTCCGTTCCCGCTCGACCAGATCGAGTAGGTCCTGCTTGTTGTTAAGGTCGAGCTTGCGATAGATATGCATCGTGTGGGTCTTCACCGTACCGGTGGTCACGTAGAGCTGCTCCGCGATGTAGGGTAGGCTTCGCCCCTTCGCCAGCCACGCAAGAACTTCGGCTTCACGCACCGTGAGCCCCTTCGCTTTCACCAGCCGCGCGAGAGCAGCCTCGGTGATGCTCGCGCTATCATCTTGGCCCTCCTCCACCCTTCCTCCGATACGTTCGTCGAGTGGCTTCGCGGAGCCCCGGTCTGCGTCCGCAAGGACGACGTCCCGTTGCTCCGAGCTCGCCTTCGCTTCCTCATCCCCCGAAGAGGAATTCATCATATACAGTGTCATGAAAAAAAGCACAAGGATTCCCGCTGCGCTTAGGAAGTCGAGCATCCCGCTATCGAAGCCAATCGTCGAGAACAGGATCTTCCCGAGGACGTTGCCGACGAAAACGACGAACGCGACGATACCTTGCCCTACACTGAATGAAAGCAAGGGCGAGACGCCGGTCTCTTTGGTATTCTCGGCGACTTTGATGATGATGAGGATCTGCATGAACATCCCGCATCCGTTTATAAGGGAGCCGCCTATGAGGATCTGTTGTTGTCCGAACACGAGGATGATCAGAAGCCCGAGCACGGTGAAGGGCAAGGTGAATCGATAGACCCCTCCCACCGAGACCCTGCCTTGCTCTAGAAGGCTAATCGCATAGGCCATGAGCGTGATGATAGCCACCGTGAAAACCCCGCCCGATACGATGGGGGCTGTCTGGTAGCCCCATCCCATGATGTACGAGCTCACGAAATTAGCTATGAACCCCGCGAACGTGATGATGCTGATCGCCCGCCAGGGAAGGATGGAGTAATCGCGATCGCCCGCGGTTACCTCACCGGGGAAGCCGCCTTCTTCCAAAGGCTGAACCGCAGGCAACACATTGCTCGTCAACGCGTGGCGGATGCGCGCATCCAGATACCAGATGAACCATGAAGCCACGGGGATAAGGCAGATGATAGCCGCACCCACGCCTGTGGGAAGCATCAACACGATGAGGTACAGAAGGTAGGCGACCAAAAACGAGAGAAGGACCAGCGGCGCCGTCTTCGTACGCTTCGGCGTGCCGAGACAGTAACGGGTACCCCAAGCCACCCCCATGAGAGGTATACCAATGCCATCGAGTACGGCCGCAAGATAGAGATATATAGCCGGCAAGAGCCCGTAAAGTGCCGCTTCGATGAGTACACCTGAAACCGAAACAGCGATGGCCGCCCAAAGGAAATAAGAGGAGCGGAACACCACCTGTTTACGTGAGGCGATTACGAAGACGAAGGATGCGAAGATCGCAGCGACCATCTGTGAGACGAAGAAGGCATTCTCGATACCTATGCTGGTTTGAATCGATGCTAAGGGGAACATCGCGGGGCTCAAATAGCATAGATAACCCCACGCCCAAAGCAGCGACGAGCCCAACACCGTCAGTGTTGTGGAACGCAGGATATAATCGGGTCCTTTTTTCATAGTGCCTCATTATAATCCCCACATTACGTTTGAAATATGGCAAATCTACCGAAAAGGTAGATGTTTTTCACCTCCCACCGGAACATTCTTTACGACATGCGGGGATGCCAAAACACGAAAGTCATTCCCGGGTCGAATCTTTACGAAAGGGGAATCATGAAAGAAGAGAATGTAAGCGAGAAGAAGCAGGATGGTCTGTCCCGTCGTGCCTTCCTAGGCGGCTCCATGATCGTGGCCGGCGCGGCCGCAACGATGGGCCTGGCCGGGTGCGCGACCAAAGAGCCCGCGAGCTCGACGGCGGCGACCGAAACAGCTGCGGCTGAAGTATCCGGATCCATGCAGACCACCGATCCATCCAAAGCGGTCTGGCCTGTAATCGAAGAGTTTGAAATCATGGCTGCCGGTGACGGAGAGATCGCCTTCATTGCGGAGCCCATCGCCGAGAGCGAGATCATCGCGACTCACGATGTCGATGTCGTAGTCTGCGGACTCGGTCCTGCCGGTTACGCCGCGGCACTTTCATGCGCTGAGAACGGCCTCAAAACCGTCGCCGTCGAGAAGCAGACCAAGGGTAACTACAACTCCCCCACGATCGGAGGAACCGACTCCAAACTGCACAAGCACTGGGGAATGACCTACGATAAGGACCTGTGGATCAGCGACGCGATGATCGATTGCGCGTTCCAAGGAAGCATGGAGCTCTATCGTCACTGGCTTGATTTCAATGGAGAAGCCGTTGACTGGTATATCGACCACTTCGATAACAAGGACCTCAAAGCGCTGGCAGAATCCCTTACTCCTGGATCATCAGCGTTGATGCTGGTTGTGGATGATACTCAGTTTGGTCGGGCGCGGCAGATGCTCGAGGAGCAAAAAGCCACCGTTATTGCTAATGCTCTAAACCCTGAAGTGGCTGAGGATCTTAACAATGAG
>JAAXUU010000077.1 GCA_013335845.1 Actinomycetota bacterium | reverse complement strand
GGTACAAATGAATGAAGTGGAACAAGTACTTGAAGGCGAAGCGCAAAAACCAATCTCAGCAGCCGCCAAGCTTGGCTATGGTCTCAAAGCATACCTGACAGACTGGAAGAATCTACTCGGACACTCGTTGCTCGGGGTGTGTTTTTTGGTTCTGGCGATCTGGGCGCCCATAAACGGTTGGGTAAAACTCGCGGTTGTCGCCTGTTTGATCGGATTCAATATCCGGCGCATGAAGCGTAAGAAGAACGCAGCTTCTATAGCAGACTCAGAGGTAGTGAAAAAGTAAACTTTGAGTGCATCACGCATGTATCACTTAGAGCGCCCCGATGTTTCATCGGAAGACTCCCCCGCCCCATGCGTTGATTCTCTTTGTGCGGATTCTCTTTTCGTGAGCCCTCTCTTCGCAATGAGAGTTTGGTATTGATGCCGAACCGCATCCATGAAATGTCCGCGGAACATAGCGCGTTTACCGGCATATTTCATGGATTCTCGTTGCCACTGCGCCTCAGATGGCGCATAACAATGAATGTCACATTCCTTACAAGAAGGCCTGGGTTCTTTCCTGCATAGCGCGCGCTTGCGCTCACCATAACGCAAATGCTCCGCACATTCATCGCAAAGTTGGGGGATTTTTTTCGCGGGATATGCGCCTATTTGCGTACCCTCGCTTATGTAAAGGGTGCGTTTACGCTCCGAGTGATTATCTTCACAGTATATTTCAGTAAGTCCTGCTAGCGTCGCACAATCTTGTGCGACGCGCTTATCGCCCATTCGTTCTATAAAACGTTCATCCATGCATACCTCAGCGTTAGTAGAGTGCGTAGTCAGCGGAGTGCGATATCGACAGAGTTGTTCCCAAGAAAACTAAAGGAATTGCATCCGGTTCCCACGTGTTCGGTAGTTTGGAACATCAGCTCAGCTCAGAGGTGCAATGATGGCAGCGTGTTGCGCCCTCGGCGACCTCTTGCTTGCAATAAGGGCATACCCTCGGCTCTACCGGAGTCTCCTTCTTTTTAACAGTATCGCGGAGATTGTTCAGCGACTTTATCAAAATGAACAAGACGAGCATGATCAACACGAAATTCACTATCGCCGAGATAAAACTGCCATAGGCAAGCACTGCTGCATGTTCGCCCGTACCGACGGTAACAGCCAGCACAGAGAAGTCGACACCGCCGATGATGATCCCGATGATCGGCATCAGGATGTTATTCACCAATGCAGTGATAATCGCCGTGAAGGCAGCACCTACGATAACGCCTACAGCCAAATCCATGGCGCTTCCACGAGTCGCGAATTCCTTGAACTCACTAAAGAACTTTTTCATGTGGCACAATCCCTTCGCTCGAATCTTTAGTGTACCTTAACCGCATTATAGCAAACCTAGATACCCCAAACCAAAGCAGCCAGAACGGAGCTCCGAAGTGACGGGGCCACCACGCCAAGGCCTCCGAAGAAACGTACCTTGGTCATCATGCCCAAGTCTTCTGAATCAAGTGAACGTAAAACAGGGATGACAGTCATGCCCTCCTCGGCATCAACATCGGCAAGAAGCGTAACCGCTCCGTCCTTTCCTTGAAGCACGCCCGCTGTCAGGGCATCGGGGTAGTCGATACCGGTCGCGAATCCGGCACAATTCCATGAGAGATAGCCTTGACCCACACACCATTCCGCTATTTCACATGAAGTCACATAACGATCAGAACCGGCTAGACGGATCACATCCGTTACTCCGAGGGCAAGTAACTCCGTTTCGACACCCGAAGAAACGACGTCTGTCCCGCCAACGATGATAACCGAGTCGAAATCCCGCGAGATGATAGCCTTGTTCGAATCGGATAGCAAGCCATCATCTTGGGCGAGGAATATCGGGAAGTGCTCCTTTACAGCCAATGACGAAATAGAGAGAGCGTCGGGGAAGTTCGTACCACAGGCGACGATAGCGGTCGTAGACCACCCTACCGGCAGTGAGGAACCATAGGAATATATCTCCGTAGCTGTGCCATAACGGTCGACACCGTAGACACGCTTTACGTTCGATGCTCCGACAAGCACCTTCAGCTCAGCCTCGACCGCCCCGGAAATAACGCCGATACCACCGACGATGATAGCTTTTTTCGCTCCAAGGGCTTTTATCTCATCCGCGGTCGCTTGACTCAGCCACCCTTGATCGGTGAAGAGGATCGGATAGTCGAGCAAGCCCGCGAGAGAGGAGGCCGTGAGTGCATCCGGGAAATTGTTAGCAGTTGCGATGATGACTCCCTGGGCGGTGTCAGGATACGCTTCCTCGGCGATAGCGACAGCGGTTTCGAACCGGGTCTCGCCAAAAAGCTCATCGACACTATGGACTCCATCATCGTTCCAATCGGTCCGCTTCACCCAATTCTCATAGGGAAACATATGAAACAGACCGGGATTGAAGAAATCTTGACTCACATAGATGTCCTCCAAAATGTGGGTTTTGAGAATCAAATCGCCCGAATCAACCTGTGCGAGGGGCGGCAGGGCGGCAATCGCATTCAGCGAATAATAGTACCTGCCGAAATAGTAGAGATTATCTTCGCCGGGGAAAATACTGTTGTAGACACGCATCGTTATCTCACATGTCGACCTATGGTGTGCATGTCCGTACTCACCATTCGGGTTGTGGGTTGCAACCCGTTCCCACTGGATGTCGTGGTAACCGAGCACGGTTGTGATGTCTTGGGTGATGTTGGCCAGCGTGGCATTATCTGTCCATGCGTCGATATCAAGGTAATCCAGTATGATTCCTTTTACACCGAGGGCATTCATGGCTTTGACGAACTCAGCGGCTCGCGTGCCGTCATCGGTCGTCAAATTCGAAAGGCATATGACGAGCCATCCTCCCTCGGAAAGGTGAGCGCCCCCCCAAAGTGTCTCGTCATCGGGATGAGCGACGATCATCACTTTCGTAATGCCACTCAAATCCATCCCATCGAGGATAGGCTTGATGTTCCCTTGATAGGCAGCGTCCACAATGGAAGTGACGACAATGGGGTATACAGCCAGCGTATCTCCTGTGTCCGTCTGATATAGGATTCGTGTTTCACCGGTGTCCTTTGCTAGCGCGATGCCGTTTGCATCGACCGTTGCGATGGTAGGGTCTTCGGATATCCATGCACCGGAGGCTAGATTCACGCCGTCAGCTACAAGCGATAAATCTAGATCGATCGACTCACCGAGGTCGAGCGTCACAGCCGATACCTCTTGCGTCATCGATACTTGAGGAACCGCGCTCGAAGGTACAACTTCCGGAGCTTCATCTAGCGCGAACGCCCTGCCCGGACTCATACAAAGAGCTGCCGTTAGTACGAGGAACCCGATTCTAAACGGTCGATACAGATGATTGAACATGAAGATCACCTCATTGGTCTCATCTAATCCACAACGCTAATCGATTGAAGCAATCTCGCCACTATTTGACTATCATTCTAGCACGTTGTTGTTGGGGCATCGAGCCTTGCTACGTGCCAGTTCCCCAACAAATCACCTGCTGAGGAAGCCATTTTGAGATTATGCCGACTCGGATTTCTTGGTGCCCGATCATTTGAACAGGATGCCGAGTATATCATTCACCGGAGCACGAAACCAAACGGCAAGCCTCGCAAAAGGATCTCCTCCGATGCTTCGGAGAAGATCCTTTGATTGTAGTCGGGTTATCTGGTTCAAGCTGTTAAATGCTCCAGCTCAATGCGGCGAGAATCGATGTGCGAAGCGGTGGTTGGAAAACGTCCCACCCGCCGAAGAAGCACACGCTTCCCATCGATGCGGCATAGCTTGGATCGAGATAACGCAGATCAGGGACGACCTGCATGGTTATATCCTCCCGCGCACTGAGATCCGTAAGAAGCAGCACGGAATTCTTTTTTCCTTGGAGAGCCCCCGCTGCCAATGCATCGGGATAGTCGATGCCTGTCGCAAAGCCGGCACCATCCCATGACAGATAGCCTTGGCTCACGCACCACTCCGCTATCTCGCACGAAGTGGCATAGCGCTCAGACCCGGCCAGTCGGGTCACGTCCGTGACGCCGAGGGATTGAAGCTGTGTCTCGACACCCGAAGAGACGACTCCCGTTCCACCGACGATGATAACCGCATCGAAATCTCGCGCGAGAATCGCCTCGTCCGATGCCGAAAGAAGACCATTCGCCTGTGCAAGGAATACCGGGAAATGCTCATTCGCAGCCAGAGACGAGATGGAGAGGGCGTCGGGGAAGTTCGTGCCACAGGCGACGATAGCGGTCGTAGACCAGCCTAGCGGTGACAAGGACCCGTAGGTATATATGGCCGATGCAGTACCATAGCGGTCTATGCCGGAGATACGCTCGACATTCCGAGAACCGACGAGCATCTTGAGTTCCGCCTCTGCCGCCTCGGATACGACACTGGTTCCACCGACGATAATAACTTTTTGAGCTCCGAGAGCCACTATCTCATCCTCCGTCGATTGGGTGAGCCAGCCTGGGTCGGTGAAGAGGATCGGGTAGTCAAGTAAGCCCGCGAGAGAGGAGGCTGTGAGTGCATCCGGGAAATTGTAAGCAGTTGCTATGATGACCCCTTGTGCGGTGTCAGGATACGCTTCCTCGGCTACCGCGACAGCGGTTTCGAACCTAGTCTCACCGAAAAGCTCGTCTGCGCTATGGGTACCATCGCCGTTCCAATCGGTTCGTTTCACCCAATTCTCATAGGGGAATATATGGAGAAGACCGTCGACGACGAAATTTTGGCTTGTGTAGATATTGAATAGGGCGTAGGTCTTCGCCGCTAAACCATCGGAATCAACCTGTGTGAGCGGAGGAAGCTGAGCAATCGCATCGGGTGAATACAGATACCTACCGAAATACCAGAGCTTGTCTTCTCCGGGGAAAATGCTGTCGTAGACACGTGTGGTTATATCGCTCGCCGATCTATGGTGAGAGTGTCCATAATCGCCATTCGGGTTGTGAGTTGCCACCAGCTCCCATTGAATGCCCTGGTATCCGAGTACCGTCGAAACGTCTTGAGTGATGTACGCTATCGTAGGAGCATCGATCCAAGCATCATTATCGGAATAATCGAGTATGATTCCTTTACAGCCGAAATACGAGACGATATTCGCGAATTCGGGAGCATGGACCCCACCGTCGGTCGTCAGGTTTGAGAGGCATATGACAAGCCACCCTCCCCCATAGAGGTGGGCGCCTCCCCAAAGGGTCTCGTCATCGGGATGTGCGACGATCATCACTTTCGTGATACCCTCCAAATCCAAGCCCTCGATAATGGGCCCTATGTTCCCCTGGTAGGCGGCATCCACTACGGCGGTGACAGCTATGGGATATACAGCTAGTGTGTCTCCAGTATCCGCCAAATAAATGATCTGCGTTTCACCTGTGTTCTTCGCCAACACGGTACCGTTGGTATCGACCGTGGCGATGATCGGGTCTTCTGAAATCCATGCGCCGGATGCTATGCTCACGCCGTCAGGTACCAACGAAAGATCGAGGACAATGGATTCGCCAAGGTCGAGCGTCGCCACCGGAGCCTCCTGTACCGCTACTGCCGCGGGAATGACACTCAGGGGCACATCTTCCGGTACTTCGTCTGTCGCAAGCACCTCACCAGGACTCATGCAAAGGACTGTCAATACCACAAGGAGCCCAACCGTGAACCATCTATTAGGATGATTGAACATGAAGATCACCCGCCTCGCTTCGTCCGATCCATATTGTCAGTCGATTGAAACGTCTATCGCTTTCTTTTCAAAGCTTGTACGTTCAACCGTACGAAACCAAGAAACGAAAAAGAATATCAGTGAACGCAAAGCCATCGAAGTAAGATCGAATCAACATACCTTCGAATATTCTAAGCCGGCTATGAAATAGTGAGTTGGACTGGAGTATATATCCTTATCGGCTTAGCATACCTTCCCGCCGGCAGTACTCTAGTCGAGATTCGATACGGCCTCGAACAAGGCTGGGTCTATGAAGATGCTTTCCATAACAATCCCCTTCCGACGAGGCTACGATTTGTCATGATGATAAGCACTGTTCTTTAGTCGCATTATGTGCAATAGACATGGCAAAAGCAATGACTTGGTTACACCGTATCTAAAATGAAATATTACCCTGCTCTAGAGCCTGTTGCCTAGCACATCCGGTGCTCCCGGCTACAGAGAAGCCACTATGATCTTAGCCTGTAAGGTGGGGGCCAAAACACTGTTGCCGCCCAAGAAATAGGCTTGCACGAGATGCTTGCACGAGATTGCTTTTGTTTGGAGCGATGATGGTATCCGCGCAAAACAAACCCTTCACAGTATCGTCGACCAGGAGGAGTACCGAGGCGTTCTTGCCGCAGAGCGGGCCACCGGCCAAAGCATCGGGGAAGTTCACTCCGGTAGCTACGGCGATATTTCCGCAGGTGAGCCCGTGCGATGTGGCGAATGCAGCGATTTCAGCACTGGTCTGATAGCGATCGTCGCCGGAAAAGCGCTCGACATTGTCGGCCCCGAAGATGTCGCTTAGGTCGCCTTCGACATCCTGGGAGACGACACCTATACCTCCGACTATGACGACATTATCGAAATCGGTAGCTGTGAGCACCGCTTTGGTTGCAGCGCTGATATCGGC
>JAAXUU010000076.1 GCA_013335845.1 Actinomycetota bacterium | reverse complement strand
CATTCTTCGTCCCTTCTCTCCTGAATATATGAGCTGATTATAACGCAGCGGAGGTATGGATTGTATCCATATATCCAAGAGGGGTTCTAAAGGGCTGTGAGTGTACGTTTGACCGCATCAACCAGCCTCGCGAGCTTTGAATTCCTTGATTCCATACTCACGCAGGACTTGAAGCGGCGGCGCGGTTTCGATTCCTACCGCGCAAAGCGGTGCACGCCTCATACTCGAGACGTGCACACATGCCGTTGCTCTTCACTGATGACCGGAAATCCCGGTGATCGATGCAGCTCGCGATTGCATTCTGCTCAGTCAAACGATACTTCCCTGATTTCCTGTACGGAAATCGTAGAATCGCGCCATACCAGCGGTTTGGGTCCGATGCACGAGACGACTGTGCTCGATGACCCGATAGCCGTGCTCCCGCCATCGAGCGCGAGCGATGAAGCTGCGAGGATGCGCGGCTCTATCTCATCGAAGGAACTCGGCGCAGGAAGTGTATGGGTATTGGCACTCGACGTTATGAGAGGAGAACCGGTTGCGCGCAGAAGTTCTTGCACCAAGGGTGAACTCGGAGCACGCAATGCGATCGTGCCATCAGCTGCACGGAAGTCCTCGCCGACCTTCTCCGAAGCCTGTACGATGAGCGTAAGCGGACCCGGCCAGTATTTTTCGGCGAGTTTGTATGCGTAATCGGGAACGTCGACGCCGTATACGTCGAGCGCTTTTATGTTTTCCACTAACCAAGGGATGGCTTTATTTTTGTCGCGGCGTTTTATTTCGAAGAGTTCTTGGGGGCCTAACACTGCGCCCGCACTCGCACTGATGCCGTAAACCGTTTCTGTCGGAAAAATAACAATGCCGCCATCGCGTAGGACGCTGGCGGCTAGATTCACGATCTCTGCGCTGGGGTTCTCCTGGTCGATCTTGTAAACCTTGCCCATAGCAATCTCCTCCTCGGTTACAAAGCCGCTCGAAGAAATGATCAGGGGTGTCTAGCGCGTAGTATACGGTCGCGATTCGTAAGATCCCTAACCACCTCTACCTGTTGGTACCACTTTACACAATAACTAGCTGCTTGCGCTAGAGTATTCTCATGAAGTTCACAAGCGAGCATGCCTCCGCTCCTTAAATATCCCTGCGCAAGGCTGCAAATGCGATTGAACACCTCAAGTCCATCCACCCCGCCGTCGAGAGCGATACGGGGTTCGAAACCGCTCACTTCCTGTGGAAGGGTACTCAGTTCTGCCGTTGGGATATAGGGAGGATTGGATATCACCAAGTCGAACGTGCCGAGCGAATCATCGCCTAGGGCACTTGCGAGGTCACATTCATACACCTCCACGCGATCCTGTAGATACAATGCTTGGGCGTTGCGTCTCGTGAGTGCGACCGCTTTTGGATCGATATCCGTGGCGACCACCGTCGCCAGGGGACGCTCGTTCGCTATAGAAAGAGCGATGACCCCGCTCCCACAGCAAAGATCGAGTATGCGGGCTTCGCCGCGAGCTTCAATGGCTTCATCGACGGCGGCAAGTCCGACATCGACGAGGACTTCGGTCTCAGGGCGCGGAATGAGGACACCTCGCTCGATATGTACGACGATGTGGCGGAATGCGACTTCTCCCGTAACGTACTGCAAAGGCTCGCCGAGTGCACGCCTGCGGACCCCTTCCCGCAAGAGGGAACGCTCGTCTCCCGAAAGAAGCCGGTCGAAGAAGGTATATATCTGGATACGTGATAGACCCGTCGCGGCAGACATGAGCCATTCCGCACTACGGCGAGGGTGCTCATCGTTCTTGGCTTCGAGGTATGAAACCGTCCAATCGAGCGCGGCTTGTACCGTCCAGTCCTCTTGCATATGCGCCGTCGCCATTTAGACCGCGTGCTCGAGACGCTCTGCGCGATCGGCGGTTATGAGGGCGGTCGTGAGCTCCTCGAGTCCTGCTCCGCCGGCACCGAGTAAGATCCCGTTGTACGTACCGCTATATCCGATGCGATGGTCCGTCACACGGTCTTGCGGACCATTATAGGTGCGGATCTTCTCGCTTCTGTCGCCGGTACCGATCTGACTCTTGCGTTGTGCGCCGAGTTCCGCCTGCTGCTCACCGAGCATCTGCTCGTAGAGACGCGCACGCAAAACGCGCAAAGCCGCCTCACGGTTCTGCAGCTGTGATTTCTGATTCTGGGATTGCACGACGAGACCGGTGGGAATATGGGTTATGCGTACTGCCGAGTCGGTCGTGTTGACGCACTGACCACCCGGACCGCTGGCACGATAGACATCGATGCGAAGATCGTTCTGACTGATTTCCACCTCGACATCCTCGACTTCGGGCAGGACTGCGACCGTCGCAGTGGAAGTATGGATACGGCCCTGGGATTCAGTCTTAGGAACGCGTTGGACACGATGCACACCCGATTCGAATTTCATCACCGAGTAGACCTTGTCGCCGCTGATACGGAAAGATATCTCCCTGTAGCCCCCTGCTTCGCTACCGGATGTGTCGATTTCTTCGAGCTTCCAGCGCTTGCTCTCTGCGAAACGGGAGTACATGCGATACAGGTCTCCGGCGAAGATCGCCGCTTCATCCCCACCTGCACCCGCACGTATCTCGACGATGATGTTCTTCTCGTCGTTGGGGTCTCCGGGAACCAACATGATCTTGATCTCTTCTTCGAGAACAGGAAGGGCCTGCTCGAGCATGGAGACCTCCTCGGCAGCGAACTCCTTCATTTCAGGGTCGGTCTCCTGATGGAGGAGCTCCTTTGAAGAAGCAAGGTCGTCCGATACCGTGATATACTCGCGCGCCTTTTCAGCAAGAGCCCTCTGAGCAGAAAGTTCCTTCGCGAGACGTGTGTATTCTTTTTGGTCGGATACGACATCCGGCTGTCCTAAACGCCTTTCGAGGTCTTCGTAGGCGGCGATGATTTTTTCCAACTTGGAACGCATAGATATTTCCTCGGATTCTAAAGACTCGATCGTGCATAACTGGGAAATGATAGCATGTGAAAGAACGCGCGATGAAAAATACTCACATAAGACAAGATAGCATCCCGCAAAAGAGATGCTATCTCGGATTATCGACAGGGCTACTCTACTTGAAAAGATCAGCCCGATTCGCAGCGATCATATCGAAAGACGGCACTACTCCGCCGGCAGAAGTGTGCCTTCGGTTGGATCGTAGGTGACCTCGACAGCGAGGTAGCCTCTTTCATGCATCCATTCCAAGACCGGTTCCACCATATCACGTGTCGGTTTCCCAGCCATAGGATACGTGGAAATCGGATAGGAGTCGGCGACGGGCTGCGGCAGATTCGCCTTCTCGATAAGGAGCGCCCTATAGCTCTCGGGATTCGAGTTAATGGAAGTAACCGCTGAATCCCATGCCTCGCTGATAGCACCGAGAGCAGCCACACCCTCTTCGGTCTCGAGGAATCCGCTGCGCACAACCATCACCGATTGCGAGATGTTCTCGCCTTGGGTGTCATCGGCGATAAGCACACTACCCGTCGCTTCGCCCAATGCGAGCATGCTTGCCGGAAGAGCGGCGGCGGCGACTTGGTTGCTCGTCATCATCTCATAACGCACCGGTAGCTTCTTTATCTCCTCCCCCACGATCTGATCATCGGGGATGCCCGCTGCTTGCATAAGCTTATAGAAGACGTATTCCGGAACGGTGTTCGACCCTACGCCGACAGGGACACCGGCCAGATCCTCAAGTTCCGTATAGCCGCTGGCAGCGCTCGTCATGATACCGAAACGCCCTTGATCGGCCGTCGCTCCGAGAGTGACCCACTCGAGCGTGACCGGCGTGCCGTTGGTCGTGAGGCTGGTCGCGACCTGGACGTCCGTCATCGCGAAGTCGACTTCCCCTGCGGCAAGTGCGACGGAAAGCTCCTGTGCGGACTGGAATACCTCGACACGGGCATTGATCCCGATTTCCTCGAAGATACCGTCGGATTCCGCAACCCACATAGGCAAGATGTCCTCGACGGGCATGGTTCCGATGACGACTTCTTCGGGATAGGCGACCACGCTCGAGGAGGGCGTGCCCCCTGTTGTCGTCGCATCGTCGTTTCCGCAAGCGACCACACCGAAGCAGGTGCCACAAAGTACAAGTAGAAACAGAGCCAGTGATACGACCTTTTTCATCAGTATTCCTCCGCATGTAGTACATTCATGTTGCCGACAGCATGACGAAACCGGAGTGGGACCGTCTACTTCCTATCCCACGAACCGTACGGAAACATCGGCATCGGTACGATGAGCTGCACCTAGGTTGACGATTACCGGGTTGTGGGCGCTCATGGAATAATGGGATGGGGCCGACGGATTCCCGTGTCCGAATATACGTCTCTACGCTTATACTTACGACACACGTGTCAATCACTTATTTGCAGGAGTATCACGATGAAACCTTGGATCGAAGCTCTGCGCTTGCGCACCCTACCGCTCTCGGTGGCGGGTGTTCTTGTCGCTGCCGGACTCGCACTGCATTTCGAGGTGTTCTCCCTTTCCATCTTCATCTCCATGCTCGTAATGGTACTCCTCCTGCAGATCGTCTCGAATTTCGCCGATGAATACGGAGATCTGGAACACGGCGTCGACAATGAAAGCCGCGTGGGACCCAAGCGTGGAATGCAGCGCGGTGAGATAACGCGCGAAGAGATGAAGCGAGCCCTCATAATCACAAGCGTCTTGGTTATGCTCAGCGCCCTCGTGCTCAGTTTCATCTCGTTCGGTTCCGAGAACTGGCTGTTGATCCTAGCATTCGCCGGGGTTGCCGTACTCTGCATCGTAGGTGCCGTCAAGTACACCGTAGGAAGACACGCCTACGGTTATGTCGCCCTCGGCGACCTCTCGTGCTTCTTCTTCTTCGGTCTCATGGCGGTATGCGGTGGCTTCTTCCTCTATGCGCATGCGCTTCTTCCTGTGATCTTCCTACCCGCAGTCGGTCTCGGTTGCCTTGTGACGGGAATGCTCAATCTGAACAACATCCGCGACTATGAAAACGATAAAGCATGCGGCAAAAGGACCTTCGCCGTCCTTCTCGGAAGGAAGGGTGCGCGCATCTATCAAGGGGTCTTGCTGGTCGTCGGTATGGGCTGCCTCCTATCATTCAGTTTCGCGAGCGACATGCATGATATCCTTCGCTATGCCTACGTTCTCCTCTACGTTCCCTTCGCGCAGCAACTCATCATGATATCCACCATCACCGAGGACGCCGATTTCGACCACCTCATGAAACCTCACTCCCTGACGACAGCCGCATTGGCACTTGCCTTCTCGCTCTGCATCGGGGTTTGACGCGGATTACCTCCACTCCCTTTCCGGCTGAATAACATCGAATACCTGTATAGAAGGCATCACATCTCTTGTAGACGCGCTATAAGTGGTGGACGTATAATGCCGTGCGGTGCATCTTATCGATGCAGGTCTTTTTTTGCGCTGAATAATTGAATGAAGGGTATATCTATGAGTGAATTACATGTTATGGACCATCCTCTTGTGCGGCACAAGCTATCCATCATGCGGGATAAAGAGACCGGGTCGAAAGATTTTCGAGAATTGCTGGAAGAGGTTTCCATGCTCATGGGGTATGAGGTCACGCGCAATCTACCCACGAAAAAAGTCACCGTCCAAACGCCCATAACCACAGGCGAGTTCGATATGCTCGCCGAAGAGAATATAACCATCGTCCCCATCTTACGTGCGGGACTCGGTATGACGACGGGTCTCCAGAAACTCGTTCCGTTCGCGAAAGTCGGGCATATCGGGCTTTTTCGCGATCCGGAAACCCTCGAACCTATCGAGTACTACTGCAAAATGCCCGATGATGTCGCAGCATCGACCGTCATCATCGTCGATCCCATGCTTGCAACCGGAGGCAGTTCTTCCGCTGCAATCGGCTTCCTTAAGAAGCGAGGCTGCAACAACATCAGACTCATGTGCCTTATCGCCGCACCCGAAGGAGTCGCGGTCGTTCAAAACGACCACCCTGACGTCGATATCTACGTCGCACAGCTCGATGAATCCTTGAACGAACACGCGTATATCGTCCCCGGTCTAGGGGATGCGGGAGACCGGATATTCGGGACGAAATAGAGTGCACACGAACTAGAGCGCGCTCCCGATAGCAAGATGCCCAAATCTTGGCACAGAGTTAATAAGCCGCGATGCGGAAAACAATACAAGGAGGGAATGATTCAATGGCACGCAAAACAATAGGGGTTGACGAGAAAGTCTCGATTCTCCGAGCGATACCTCTGGGTTTACAACATTTCATGTCTATGTTCGGCGCAACTGTTCTTGTACCTTTCCTGACCGGCATGAGCCCTTCGCTCGCGATCTTGTGCTCGGGTATCGGTACCATCCTGTACTTACTGGTCACAAAAAGTAAGATTCCGAGTTATCTCGGCTCTTCCTTCGCGTTCATCACCCCTATCGCAATCGTAGGCGCTTCACAGGGGGTCGAAGCTGCACTCGGTGGTATCGTGATCGCGGGTCTTGTCTATATAGTCATCGCGGGAATCATTAAACTCGCCGGGACCGCTTGGCTCAACAGAGTGTTACCCACGCAGGTAATCGCTCCCGTGATCATCGTCATCGGGCTCGGTCTCTCGGCTGTCGCGG
>JAAXUU010000331.1 GCA_013335845.1 Actinomycetota bacterium | reverse complement strand
AACGCCGGAAGCCGGGGTGAGCATGCCGACCTCGAGATTGATGACCGGGATGGCAAGAATCCAACCGAAACCGAGGAGGAGGATGCCGAGCCCGAACATGAAGTACGAGGTCGCGATGCCGATGCAGACCATGCCTGCGGCGGCGATGACGAAAGCGAAGAGACCGGTGAATTTACCGAATGCCTTGACGAACTTATCGGTCACAGCTGTCGAGATGGCACCCGCGACGGTGAGCAAGGACAGAAGCGTGCCCGCCATTCCACCAACAGACAGAGCATCTTGACCGGGGACTTTGGTCGACATGAGAATAGCGAAATCCATGACGCCGGGCATGAAAGCGAGCTGACCGAAGAAGAAGATGCCGATGAAGAACCATGCCTTGGCAGGAATCTTGATGCGCTCGGCCTTCTTGAAGTCCTCAGCTGCGACATCGCCTTCCTGTGCCATGATCTCCTTGAGCGATGGGGGCTCTTGGAACCAAACTACGAAGGCGATGAGTGCAAAGATACCGACACCGTATGCGAGGAAGGTGTACTTCCAACCCACAGCGGTGAGCCATCCACCAGCGAGGGTCAGGAGGATGCAACCGACCTGTTGCCAAGCCGAACCGCGACCAAGATAGGTGGCACGGGCGTCCTTATCGCGTACGAGACGCAGGAAGGCCGAGGCACCGATGGGCGCGATGAGACCGGCGGAGAATCCCCAGATCGCGCGGGCGACGATAACGCCCATGAGCGAGCTCTCGAAGAAGAACGGTGCGATACCCATGACGATATAGAGTATGAGCGCCACGATACCGGCCGGCTTGAACTTGACCTTGGTACCGATCAGTGCGCCCATGAGGAGCGTGCCGATCAAGGTGAAGATCGACGGTAGGTTGTTCAGGAACAAAATGTTGGTAGTGCTGACCTCGGGGAATTGAACGGCGAACGCAGCGATAGCCGGTGTCACGGCACCATTGCCGGATACCAAGAAGAATATCGCGTAGATGCCGATCGCGGCTGAAGCTGATATCACTGTCTTTTTTGTAGACATTACCCAAACCTCCTAAATAATTTCGGGACGGAACAAACGAACTCCTTGTGACCTAACACGTGCCTCGATACAATCCCCCCTCCGTTCGTTCGCTAGAGCGAAAGAAATCCCTGATTAGAATTGTCGTCACGAAATATATAGTTCCACGACGTTTCGATAATCAGCCGCCTAGGGTCACTTGTCCTAAACCGCATCAACCTCGACGCTTGATTTTTGTTCTCGCGCTCGAAGTGCGCCGGAATCACATGCTGATTGCATTGAATGCTGCTAGAATCTTACATGCGGAGTACATTTCCCCCGCCGGATTCAGAATGGATTCCATGCGCTCCGTCGGAGTATCGACGAAAGCGATTCATCAATTGATTTCGAGTCTGAAAGTGAGAATGGCATGCCAAAAGAGCTTGTGAACAACATCGGCAAATGCAGACATAGGTTCTATGCCTGCATCGGCTGTGGAGAATGCGCGCCTCCTTCTTTCAGCGGCTGTTACTTCTGTGGCGCGACACTCTCGGAAGACGAGTTGTTCTGCCCCGAGTGCGGGTCGAAACGACCCTTGGCACCGGGGAAGGACAGCAGCGAAGAGGCTCCGCGCTGAAGCACCACCTCAAATTGAAGTACCGCGCCGAAACGAAGCGGCCCACCCACCCGGGCAGACCGCTTCCGTAGTCACAACTCGAGAAATCCGCCGCGCTACGCCAGCGAGTAAAGAACCGTTTTCGGATTCTGATCGAGATCCTTGGCGAGCTCATCTACACTGCCGTACTTCATAACGAACGCCTGGCAATGGTGGACACAGGTGGGATCCTTGCCTTCGGCTGTCCGGCTTGCGCACAGATCACACTGATCGGTGATTATCGGCATGAACGAGTATTGGTATTTGTCTTCGCCGATCTGCCAAGGCCCTACTTGAACAACCACTATCCCGCCTTGGTCATCCGGATATCCGTGTTCGACGCGACATGCGACCTCGCAACTATGGCAACCGGTACAGTAGTCATAATTGATTGCTATCCCTTTGAACGACATGTTACATCTCCCCTTCCTGGACTTTATAGATCTTGCAGATAAGCGACTTGCAGTTCGCTCCGAATCCGGTGCTGCCGAAATCAGTCGGAACCAGCTGGTTCGCGTTCGAGATGAACGTGTCATAGAGATTCTCGGGGTCGGCTTCGGGGAACCACCAGGCATGGTCGACGTTCACCAATGACGGAGGGACGACGATCGTGACATTTGCCACCATACGTATCTTGCCCAGCTCATTCTCGATCCAAGTCCAATCACCGTTTTCGATACCGTATCTTTCTGCAGTAACAGGATTGATTTCAACGATGGGATCAGGTCGCAGGGCACGCAAGCGTGGAACCTGACGGCCCTCGGAGTGGAAATACGACCAGTTACGCGCTCCGGTTGTAAGGATGAGGGGATACTCCTCCATAAGTTCGGGAGTCGA
>JAAXUU010000075.1 GCA_013335845.1 Actinomycetota bacterium | reverse complement strand
AGGATTGTGCTCTTGGTCACCGCAGGGAAACTCCATGCAATCGAGAGCCGCCTGTATGTAGAGCCCGGTCCCTCCACAAACGATCGGGAGTTTCCCGCGAGATATGATATCGTCGATAGCGGCACGAGCCAGATCTTGATAGAGAGCAACCGAAAAAGGCTCTCCGGGATCGACAGCATCCAAGCAGTGATACGGAACACCTCTTTCACCAGGGGATACCTTCGCCGTGCCGATATCCATATAGCGGTATACCTGCATGGAATCCGCTGAAACGATTTCGCCCGACAAGACCGATGCCAGTTTTTCAGCGAGTGCGCTTTTGCCGCTTGCCGTCGGTCCGAGTATGACAAGCACATCGAACGGATAACCACCTTGTCTTTTGACAAGAGCTTGTTCCATGTCAGCTTCCTACAATCGTCCCCGAAAGATACCATGTCTTTGCAACGTCGATGCGGACATCAACGAATGTCCCTACGAGATCGGCGATGGTATGGTGTGCAGAAAGAGGTGCATGGACCATTTGATTCTTGGGGGTCCTACCGCTAAGTATGGCGGAATCGCGCTTGGATACACCTTCGACCAATATACGCTGGACAGTATTCTTCTCCGCCTGGTTCTGTTCATACGCGCTGGCTTGGATGACAGAGACCAAACGATCGAAACGTTCTTGGATCACCTCATGGGGTGTGTCATCGATGATTTTCGCAGCGGGAGTTCCTTCACGCTTGCTGTAGATGAAAGTGAAAGCCTGACTGTATGCTACCTCTTCACACAATCGGAGTGTAGCCAGGAAATCCTCTTCCGTCTCGCCGGGAAAACCTACGATGATATCGGTCGAAAGTGCGATATCACCCACTCTGTCACGAACAGAATCTATGAGCTCAAGATACTGTTTCGCGGTATATTTACGGTTCATCGCCTGTAAGATGCGATCCGACCCGGATTGAACGGGAAGATGAAGTTGGGGCATCACATTGCCGATAGTTGCCATCGCATCTATCGTCGCGATCGAGAGGTCCTTCGGATGGCTCGTTGCAAAACGTATTCGTTCGATTCCGCTGTTTCCGGCCGCCTCGAGTATCTGTGCGAAACGCGGTTCACCGTACAGATCGCGTCCATATGAATTGACGTTTTGACCGAGCAGTGTCACCTCATGGACACCTTCGGTCGCCAAACGCCCAAGTTCGGAGATGATCTCTTCGAAGGGTCTGCTCTTCTCGCGACCACGGACATAGGGAACGATGCAGTAGGAGCAGAAGTTGTCACAGCCGATAGCGATCGGCACCCAGGCATGCCAAGGAAATTCCCGCTGGCTGGGCAGATCGGTAGGGAAATCGTCCGATTTCTCCAAGACCTCGACCGCGCGGGTACCGTGTTCGAGTGAAGAGAGTATCAGGTCGGGAAGATGGCTGATATTATGCGTGCCGAATACGATATCGGCATTCTCGAGCTTCTCGGTCAGCATCTCGCCATCCCTCTGCCCGATACAACCCCCGATGGCGACGATTCGGCGCCCTTTGGGGGCCGGCACGTTCTTAAGCGACGCGACCTGCCCGTAAAGGCGTACATCGGCCGCTTCGCGAACGCAACAGGTCATGTAGACGACGATGTCCGCTTCTTCAGGTGTTTCCACCGTGTATGCACCGAGCATATCGAGCATACCGGCTACACGCTCCGAGTCGTGCTTATTCATTTGGCAGCCGAACGTACGAATGCAGTACGTATAGCCTTCGAGCCTGTTGGTTTCATGGACGAACTGCAAGGAACTTCTCCAAACATCTATCGGGGTAATCGACACTACCGAGCATTGCGGAATGAATCGTATCACCGTGCCAATCAGAACCACCCGTTATCAACAAACCAAGTGAGCTTGCATATGCTTCCAGAACGGTGGCGACTTGAGGTGGGTTCGTAGCATGATATGCCTCCACCCCCATAAGACCTTCTTCGGTGAGTGGCTCGATACGTATCATCGCTTTACAGAGCCATGGATGTGCGAGAACGGGAACTCCCCCACTGCGAAGTATCAAGCGGATAGCCTCGCTCGGAAGGAGATCACTACGTTCGATATAGTACGGACAGCCACGCCCGATAAGGGTAGCAAAGGCTTCACCGCTTGTGGCGATAGCACCGGCCTCCACTAGACTACGGGCGATGGCGGCACGGTTAACGGTTTTGCCGGAGGCAAGCAGTTCTTCCGGTGTAATCGGGTATCCGTCGGCTTGCAATGCCCGTGCGATACTCAGGGCGCGATCAGCTCGGCGTTTGCGAGCACCTTCCAGCGCTGAGAACAGCTCAGGGGCACTTCCTTCGATGAAATATCCAAGGATATGGACATCCATGCCGGCATACTGGCTTGACACTTCGATACCGCTGATAAGCGTAAGTCTACGTGCGTAGCCGGGATGCTCGTCGAGGTATGTACGCGCCTCCCTGTAGCCATCCATCGTGTCATGATCGGTTATCGCGAGATGGGTGATGCCCAAAGCGAGCGCGGCGTCGATCGTTTCGCTGGGAGACTTCGTTCCGTCCGATGCAGACGTATGCACATGTAAATCCGCACGCATGGAAATCGGCGTTCTACCTATTCTGAGAATTCCGCAGTTGCCTCGGCGACGCGTTCTTCATTCGGCACAGAATAGCTTACATCGTTCGCATGATTGTTTCGAGGCAGAACGGAGAACCGTATCGCGGTCCTACTCTCACCATCTATCACGATGTCGGCGAATGAGGGTATACAGACGATCTCGATACCGACCGGCGATAGGAAACCGCGAGAAATAGCGATACCCTTGACGGCTTGGTTCACAGCACCGGCTCCAACTGATTGAATCTCAACAGGAACCCCATCCTTGATCATACCGGCGATAGCACCGGCTACCGACGAAGGAGAAGACTTGCTTGAGACTTTCAGAAAATCCATCTCGGCCTGCTTTCTAATAGTATGTTAAGAGCCTCGAATATGCTTTGTCGAGATGCAAGCCGCAGGACAGTGCTCTCGTATACATGCAATAGGGATTATACAACTTGCATAACTTTATTCAAAGAAAATAGCTCGTCTGCGGGGAGTCGCAGCACGTATCCACACAAATTTTCCCGCTTTAGGGGCATCAAACGACCTATCCTGAGTAAAATGTCTCTATGTTTTCCTTGCGATTTCTGATTTCGCCTCCCGTCCGCGAACAAATCGGGTATTGTTATATGGTAGGTGAAGTACTATGCAAGCAAGTTATATGCACGCCTAAACTTCGTATAAAGGAGATATCATGTCCTCTTCGGAAACTATAAAGAAAGCCGTTCTCGTTATAGCACCGTCTCGCTTCCGTGACGAAGAATACGCGGAACCGAAAAAAGTCCTGCAAGATGCCGGTATCGAGGTCACGACGGCGAGTTCGAGCTCCGGTCCATGCGTGGGTCGTTTCGGTCTTTCAGCGATTGCGGAACTATCATTAGAGGATGCTCTGGATGGGGATTGGGATATCGTCGCCTTTATCGGTGGCGGTGGCGCCGAGGTGTTCTTCGATGACGAAGATGCACTAGAGCTCGCGAGGCGGGCCGTAGGACAAGGTAAAGTAGTAGGAGCGATATGTGTCGCCCCTACCATATTGTCCAACGCAGGGGTCTTAAGCGGTCTTCCTGCCACATCCTTCCCCAGTGAACAGATGGCATTGATAAGCAATGGGGTGAAATGGACCGGCAACCGTGTTACGGTGGCTCCCGTCGTCGGAACAGGTGCAACCATAGTGACCGCATGCGGACCCGAGGCAGCGACGGAATTCGGGCAGGAACTTGTAGACGCCCTTAAATCCTAGACGTCCTTCTCGATATCGAACTTCACGCGGATGCAGTCTTTTGAGACCGTTATCTTCGGTGTGTCTTTCAACGAAAGATAATAGGTTCGGGCAAGTTCCTCGAAAGCGCTTTCGAGGGATCTGCCGAAGGCATCGAGGTCATCCCCGGCGATTTTCAGACCCCGTCTATCTTTGAACACATCGATGACCGTTTCACCGGGTTCAGAGGCTATCGGCACAAGTTTATTAAGCGGAGGTCTCAAAGGGTTGATCTCGCCGGCGAGGATACGATGCGCCGTTCGCTCTGATATCATCAGTCCAAGACGTTCGCACATTTCGACGAGTTCTGTTGCGTCACCGCATGCTGAAGGGCGCAGATAGACGGGCAGCTCATCGAGGTCATCGCAGAAAAGTAGGTCCTGCTCGTTGAGAGAGAGGTGGCCAAGATGGCAAAGAGTTCCGACAACCTCAGTTGGACTCCCGAGATAGACATCGACGTCACGGCATTCCAACGCGAATTCCAAAACGTGACGAATGATATTATGAGGTCCACGTCCGATGCGCTGCGTCCCATCTTCGTTCCGCATTAAGACGGGGTAGGTCGACTGATCTGTTTTCTCGGGTAGTGTCTCAACGTCGACATTTATATAAAGGGCGCTACCGAGGCCCTCTTTGGATGTGGTGACGCGAGCGATACGGGAATTCTCCTTGATAGAGTAGAGGGCCATCCCTCGACCATGTACCCCCCATCGGTCCATGACCATGCTCTCGAGCTTCGAAGTGACACGCGGCTCGAAGATGAGTTTCTGCATGTTCGCAGGGATACCGCTCCCGTTATCGATGAATGTGAGGAACCGTGTGTTCTCCTCCTTGGTAGTTGCGAGGAAAATCTTACTGGCGCCCGCATCACGGGCATTACGAAGCATTTCCACGACGATATCTTCAACCGATCGGATATCGTGTTTCGCTTGGCGACGTTCAGCCTCGGCGGTTCTAAGACGCACGTAGCCGTTACCAAGGTTTTCTTCAACCTTGAGATGCTCCTCGCCTGAAACCGCCGAGATAAAGTCTATGAGGCTTTTATCGGGCATTCATCCTACTTAGCGTAGTCTACCGAACGACTCTCGCGAATGACGAGAACCTTGATCTGTCCAGGGTACTCCATCTCGTCTTCGATCTGCTGCGCGATATCGCGCGCGAGGACGATAGCGTCTGCATCACTGATCTCATGTGGTTCTACCATGACACGCACTTCACGACCCGCTTGCATAGCATATGTGCGTTCCACACCCTTGTGGGAATTCGCAATCGTCTCGAGCTTCTCGAGTCGCTTTATGTAGCTTTCAAGGGTTTCACGACGTGCGCCGGGGCGGGCGGCGGATACCGCATCGGCTGCTTGTACTAAGACAGCGACGATGGTGCTCGGTTCGACATCTGCATGGTGTGCTTCGATTGCATGGACGATAGCGGGGCTTTCGTTCATGCGTCGTGCAAGATCGGCACCGATGACAGCATGAGGTCCGTCGATTTCATGGTCGACGGCTTTTCCAAGGTCATGCAGGAGGCCGGCACGCTTAGCCTGAGTCGGATCAAGTCCCAATTCGCTCGCCATTACTCCGGCTAGAGCGGAGACTTCCAAAGAGTGTTTGAGAACATTTTGGCCGTACGAGGTTCGAAACTTCAAACGACCGAGTGTCTTGATCAATTCATGGTGAAGATCGTGGACCCCGGCGTCGAATGCCGCTTGTTCGCCGGCATCTTGTATCTGCTGCTCAACGAGAGCGGTCGCTTTATTGAACATCTCCTCGATACGGGCAGGATGTATACGACCATCGGTGATTAGGTTCTCCAACGTGATACGACCGATTTCACGGCGTACCGGGTCGAAACTCGATATCGTCACACACTCAGGAGTATCGTCGATGATGAGGTCGATGCCGGTAAGCTGCTCGAACGTGCGGATGTTCCTACCTTCGCGCCCGATGATGCGTCCCTTGAGCTCGTCAGAGGGGATATGTACGGTTGAAACCGTGGACTCTGCCGTGTGATCGGCAGCGACGCGCTGGATGGCCAAGCTCAAGATCTCCCGTGATTTCTTGTCACATTCTGCTTTTGTCGCTGCTTCCGATTCGCGGATGATAGCCGCAGATTCGCGGACGACATCACCTTTGACTCGAGCGAGTAGTTCCTGCCGTGCATCGTCAGACGTCATAGACGCGAGTTGTTCGAGTCTAGCCTGAGCTTCCTCCATTGCAGACTCGAGTTCCTTGCTTCTTCTTTCAACCTGTCCCGCGCGAGAAGACAACTGGTGTTCCCTGGAATCAAGTGATTCGACACGTCTATCTACGATTTCCTCACGTTGCAATATGCGAGTTTCGAGATCCTTTACTTCGCGATGTCTTTCGCGTGCTTCTTTCTCGGCTTCCTGTTTCATTTCATAGATTTTGTCTTTTGCCTCTAACATTGCCTCTTTGCGGGTTGCTTCAGCTTGCTTTTCTGCGTCTTTGACCAAACGGTCTGCATCATCTGCAGCACGCTTAACACGGTCATTCATAATGTAACGAGAAACTACAAAACCGAAGGCGAGGCCAAAAACAAGACCGACGACGATCCAGATAATTGCGTCCATTCGCCCTTCCTTCCAAATAATTAATCATCATATAGGGCGATACAGCGTATTCATGCATAAAAATACCGGATAGCTGTATCCGGCATTGTGAGGACTTTCGAAGTCACTATTCGAATTGTATACGGACCATTCAAAAAAACCGTATTTTACCTGCAATAACAGGAGTATCCACATATGCCGTGTGTAATGTTACGCCGCGTGAATCGTAAGATTTGCGCGGCGTTTT
>JAAXUU010000330.1 GCA_013335845.1 Actinomycetota bacterium | reverse complement strand
AGTAATCTACCATAACGGAAGCAGCGTTCGCATTCACGACGATGTTCGTGTCG
Source organism: Actinomycetota bacterium (assembly GCA_013335845.1). GTDB lineage: Bacteria > Actinomycetota > Coriobacteriia > Coriobacteriales > RUG844 > JAAXUU01. The sequence continues at coordinate 2,438 of JAAXUU010000330.1, read as the reverse complement.
GTGTCGCTACCACCGATGTAGACATCGTACGTGCCCTCCAGGACAGGAGAGGAGAATGTGAAGGAGGCCGCACCTGTCGCTATGGTTCCGCTATAGTTGGACGAACCACTCTGGTAGAGCGCGACCGTACTGCCGGCCTGTATGCTCGAAGGGTACCCATCGAGTCGTACATTCACTGTCGAACCGGTATAGGTCTGGTTCAATTTGTAGAGTGAGAGCGGGCTTATTTGAAAACCATGCCCATATGCATTGTCGAATGTATAGGCGCTCGGGCTCGCGCTTGCGAAAAGAGCACTTCCTCGGTATCCGTACTGCGTGATATAGGTCATCTCCGGGTGAAAGATAGTAGGGAGAGCGAAATCATAAAAGCCTCCACCGGATGTATAGGCGCCTGTCAGGTAGAATGTTTCGTTTTGGTAGCTCCTGATGTTGATGGCATCCCAATTGATCCATGCCCAACCGTCGGACGTGCTGAGAAGATAGCTGCCCGACCAAAATCCATTACCCGGGGGAATCAATTGGCCGATCGATGTGAGGTCGCTTGTATAGCGGGTATAGAAATTCGCCCCGTTCCAATACCAAACCCGTGCAGTTGAGGATAACGAAGTTACGGGATCGGTTACCGTAGCCATCCGTGAAACGGATTGTCCACCCGTTCCGAGTGCTATCGGTTCGGTTGCGTAAGTCAGTCCCGTCCATGTCTGATAAAGGTTGAGGAATGAGCTCCCGCGCTTGATGTGATATCCCGGGTTTGTTCCGTCAGAAACTCCGGCAGATGTGATGGTGTAGGTATAGCGCGCATCTATCGTGTCATCCGCAAAGGTTGGTGCGGTCTCGGTGAGAGTGGTGCCGTTCACGGTGAAGTTTCTGTTGCCGAAATCGGCCAACAAATCGAATCTTTGTGCCTGGCTTAGAGCGGTGAGAGCCGACGAACCGGTGTTATTGGTATACCAAGTCCCGGAACTCCGATCGAGTGCGTAGATATTGCTTACAAGAAGATAGGTGCTTCCGCTGTTAATGGTGGTGGCTCTCGTGTAGGTGTTCCCTGCGACGCCGAACGCGATGCTGGGAGCGAGGAGCCACATGAACATCAAAGTTACAATACAAGCAAGGATCTTTCTTCGTGATTTCATATATCCACCTGTCTCCACTGAAGGGCATAAATCAATCTGCAACACTTCCAATCATCCAAATAAACAGTATCGAGGAAAATCAAGCTCGGCACTACTGCCATCTGAATGAAAAAGCGGCCTAGTTACACAGAGGCATAGTAAGATAAGCCAAGCTAGACTGCCCTTATGCCGGTCTTTTCAGGCTCGTATTCAGATGATTCACGCGTGTTTTCCTACAGCGGCGTTGATATCATCGGTTTGAGCGACGATGGGTGGGATTGAACTCCGGGAAAGCTATTCGGATTTGCGAATAGTTTCAAGTAAAAGGTCGCTAGATAATGAACTTATCGAGCTCTTTGCGAGTCGTGATGAAGAGCTTTTCATATACCGATTGAAGGTATGATTTGACGCTCCCGGCCGACAACCCCAGTTGTTCAGAAATCTGTGCGTTGGTATAGCCGTTTTTTGCGAGGGAAGCGACCTGATATTGGCGCAGCGTGAGAATCGTGGTGATTTCCTCATTTGACGCGTGGTTATGCACGTGGATCCAATTTTTCCAAGCCATTTTGCATATATCGAGGATCCTGTTATACGCCTCTGGATTTTCATTGGACAGCAGGTGTCCCAGGACACCGTTCAGATCTGTGAAGTATTCCGCAAAGGGGGCGAGAAGCCCATCGGGAAGCGCTAATGAAAGAGCGTTGCAAACATGCTTCTCGGCTGATTCGAATCTTTGCATTTTCAAAAGCGCAACGGCAGATACGATATGCAGATAGATATCTGTCAGGGTGACTAGTTCCGATTCATGTAGGGCAAGCGTGGTTTCTGCAACCGCGATCGTACGCGTGATATCACCGACATTGTGCAGATATCTGCAGTATACATAAAGCGCAAAGGGTTTTGCGGATTTCGGTATACAAGAGAAGTCTCCCGCGGTCAGCCACCTTGGATACTGTTCGGTCGCATGGATATTCACTGCGATGGTTGCCTGGGAAAGTTCGATAAGTGCTCGGTTGCTGTCTATGCCCTTATGGTCCTCTTTAAGTCGATCGAATGCATTCTCGATTTCAGGCAAGTAGAGATATTCACCCGTACTTATAGCTGCGGTTGCGGTTACTACGAGTTCGGCAAGACAAGTGGTGCCTTCGAGGTCGATGGCCTGAAAGCGTTCGAGAACTTGATGCATTTCTCCGCGCAGAAGCGCAAGCTCACGTTCGAACTGCTTTCGATAGTCGTCGTCATCCAAAGAGCTTGCCGTAAGGTCCGCCGTGCCCGGCCTGAAAGGTATGGATGCAGTAAGAAGAAAGCCGGGGGCGAAGGATACTG
>JAAXUU010000329.1 GCA_013335845.1 Actinomycetota bacterium | reverse complement strand
TTCCGATCTCCTATGTCGACGTTGTCGTCGCAGAACCGGGTATCCAGACGATCATGGGTGACGTCGGATATGGGGAAGCGGTCGATGCATACTTCGACGTTTCCAGTGGGACACCTGTCGTAGTCGGCGGAACAGAAGGCTTGGGTCCCGATATCAAAGGTGGAGTCACGCAACTCAATGAGATTCTTTTCGGCGCAGGCGGAGAACGTACGATCGCATTCGTGGTCGGTACGGTTCAGCCGGAAATCACTGTGGCCGATGCCCAGGCGATGGGCGTAACGGAACTCATCGTCACCTACGAATTGAATTACGGAGCCAGCGGCGGAGATACCCGCATGTTCAACATCGAGCGCGCGTTGGATTTCCTGAACGCATCCAAGGGCAGACTCGTCGCTCCGGGGGCGAATTGGGGTTGGCACGAGGTCATCGGGAACTGCAGCTACGAGACCGGGTTCCTCGGAGCCGGTGCCCTCGTGGATGGAGTGCGCGTGATCGAGGAAGGCGGCGGCATCTGCAACGTGGCGAGCGCCGTATACAACGCCGCGTACGAAGCGGGGCTTCCGATTATCGAGCGCCACAATCACTCGATCTATATGGCGAACTATCCATTGGGTCGTGACGCGACGGTGTCCTGGCCATCGCCGGATATGATATTCCAGAACGACACACAGCACTACATCCTCGTGACGGCAGAGTACGACGGAAACGATATGTGGATCTCCATCTGGGGAACAAGCGAAGGTAGAACGTTCACGAGCGAGAGCTTCTGGTCCGGTACCAATCGAGTCATCAACTACCGTAACGTCTATGATGCGAATGGCAACCTCTTGATCGAAGATACATTCGTTTCCACGTTCCGTACACCCGAAACCACGACAACCCCTACGCCGACGCCTACGGAGACGACCACAACACCTGTGACGCCGGAAACGCCCGCGACACCTGAAACACCGGAAACACCGGAGACGACTACACAGTAAATGATGTTCTCGGGAGTACCGTCTATCGAAGGGATGCGGGAGAGAATCGGTGTGCGAGCTGCCGGAAGATAGACGGCAGGGGCGTTCGATTATTTTCATCACGACAGGGGATTGGTGAAGCGCGATGAGAAAGACGATATTTTGGGTTTTCGGTATTGTCGCAGTCGTCGTCTTGCTCGCCAAGTCATCCGATATCGCAACGCTTTTCGAGACGGTGAGCAGGGGTGCCCTTATTCCCATCATCGCCGCTGCCGTTTTCCAACTGGGTAAGTATGTGATGCAATCGGTGTCTCTTGCTGCGGCTTTCGGTGCCGTGGGAGAAGACGCCTCTTGGCGTCGCATGGTCCCACTCGTATTCAGCGGTATCTTCATCAACACCATCGCCCCGACCGGTGGAACGGCAAGTGCCGTCTTGGTCATCGACGACGCACGTCGTCGCGGTATCTCTCCCGGTAAGGCGACGAGTGCGGCCCTTGTCGCGCAGATGGGTGTCTACAGCGGCTTCATCATCATAATGATCATGGGTTTCATCATCTTGCAGATGACCGGGCGGTTGGATCCTACAGCCTTCCTCGGCGGCATGGTGCTTGTCGTGGCGGTCGCTTTCTTCGCGGGAATATTGTTCGTGTGTAGGAAGAACAAGGAAATGCTCTACTCCTTGCTCGCTCCGGTCGAGCGAGCCGGCGAGAAGGTGTTCGTGAAATTCCGCCGCCCCGCCCCCAAGCCTTGGGCCGAGAACCTCATCACCTCGTTTTCCGCTGCATCGGACTCCATAGCCACGAACCCCATGGTGGCTCTGAGTGTGTTGGGCTTTTCCACGCTGGCGAGCGGCCTGGAGATGCTCGGTTTCGTATCAGTTGGGTTCGCCTTCGGACTCACTGCGGTGAACGAGTTGATCGCCGCCTATGTCGTCACCAATATCTTCACCATCGTATCCCCTTCGCCTAACGGCGTCGGTTTCGCGGAGGCGGCGGCCACGCTTGTGCTCACTTCGTATGGCACCCCCGCAACTATCTCGACGGCCATAGCTCTCGTGTTCCGTGGCTTCGTCTTCTGGGTTCCCTTCGCAGTCGGAGCTTTGTTGCTTCGCCGCACCGGTTTCTTTGCGAAGAAGAAGGATGAAACGGAAGAGGAGAAAGCCCTACAGACGGGGTATCTCGCCGGTCTGTTCATTTTCGTATTCGGCCTTGCGAACGTCGTGTTCGCCATCGTTCCCGTGATGCCGTCGGCTTATGAATTGCTCACCACATGGTTCTCGGTAGGAAATGTCTTCTCGGGGACATGGGCTGTCATCTTGGGGATCATGCTTATATTGATGACGCGGGGCATGATACGCAGAAGCCGTACCACGTGGGCATGGGCGATGGTGCTTCTCATCTTACTGGCAGTCGCCCAACTTATGAGTGCCAAAACCTATTATGCTGCGTTGGCGATACTGGTATTGGCAGCGTGGTTGTTCCGGAAACGTTCCAGCTTCGACCGTCTGCTCGTACACGAGAGTATGCGCAGCACG
>JAAXUU010000328.1 GCA_013335845.1 Actinomycetota bacterium | reverse complement strand
TATGATGATGCCGGAGCCAAGGCCCGCTAGGACTGATTCGGAAGAGCCTGATCCGGGACCGGACAATTGAGAGTCGACCATATATACGTCGATACTGACGACTGAGGGAAGTGCTTTGGACGACACGGCCTCAGCAAGTGTCATGTCCTCGGTTGAGGGAGTGATGGTGATCGTGCCCGAGGAATCCGTGCTCACAACGGCTGCGGAGCCGGTTTGCTCCACCGTTATTCCCTTGTAATAATTCGAAGCAAGCACGCCGACAACGATACCTCCGAGGATAAGCCCGAGGAATACACCCAATAGACCCGCAAGGAATGCAGGGATTTTGGATGGCTTCTTCTGCACGGGCTGTGGTGTGATCACAGGGGAAGTGGGGATAGCCGCATGCTGGTACGGGCTTTCTTGGGGAGCGGGTTGACGCACGCTCTGTTGGGTTGGCACCGGTGGTATCGGGTTAGCCTCTGGAGGAAAATTCTCAGACTGCGTGTCATTCTGATCGGTCATATCACTCACCTCATACTCGTCTGGATTTATGTCACGATATTTCACCGGTTAGGAGTTCCGGTCTCTATGCGAAAACATAGCACGAAATGATATGAATGAATAACCTGTATCGAAGAGTGTTAGAATCTCGACACAAAAATACATCCCGAGATGTACGCACGAGATGTACGACGGAACTACTGTTTACGTTGTGACCGGTGCCCAAGCAACCAGCCTTACTCCTCCGTGCACAGATACATCCTCAGAGCGATCTTCGAATAATCATTCACATAGTCATACCAGATATCGATCAACTCACGAGCTACGGCACCCTGGCTTTCCTGATACATCCCCCATACCAACCAATGGTACGCAGTCAATGCGATATACCCGAGCGCATGGCAGAGCACCTCCTGCGTGAGACCCTCCTCACCATAGTACTGTGAGAGAATCGAAAGAGTCTCTCCGTAGCTATGCGCCCGCCCGCAGATGAATGAGGCGAGGTCGCTGCAAGGATCGCAAAGAGCGGCATACTCCCAATCGATAAGATACATCTCGTCGTCGGTTATAAGGAAATTATTATCGGACGCATCGTTGTGGCACAGCATTTTCTGATGGTCATCGGCTTCTAGCAGGTAATAGATGCAGCAGATGTCGTCTTTGAATCGCAGGAAATCCAGACGCGGCTCAAAAGTGCTCGGCAGTAAGCGTTCGAGAGCGGCGGCGGTAGACAAAGCGTCGAACTCCCAGTCACATGGAAGCTTTGCATCATGCAGACGGCGAAGGAGATCCAATGCTCGCAGGACATCCCAAGGATTCCGATAGTCGAGCGCGCGTGTATTCTCGATGAAACGGGATATCTTCCAACCGGTATCAGGGTCGAAGAAGATGGTGGTTCCGTCTATCCCCGCCTGATCGACCAAGGATTGGACATATATCTCGCGGTCGCGGTCGATGATGTCAGAGGTCCCTTCACCGGGATGGCGGTAGATATAGTGCTTACCCTTGCAATAGAAGGAAAAGATCGTATTGGTATGGGCGATAGTGTTCTGCTCCACTCCGCTTATATCGGACGGGTCACATTCCAGAACAGAGCAGATATTCCCGATAGCTGTCTCATCCATCATTCTTCCGAGGCCTCCTTCGGTGTTGCGGATGAACCCGACGACGAGAACGCCTCGGCGCTTTCAGAGAGGAGTTCTTTTATACCGGATGTGTCGGGTGTGATCTCTTTCAAGAGCACCGTCGCGTCCAGCTCGATGAGTTCGCACGCACCTTGTGCGCAAACGTCTCGGCAAAGCCCGCAACCCGTGCAATACGAAGCGACTGTCTTCACCGAACCATCCGTCTTCCGGCGTGCACCGGTAGGGCAAGCTTCGACGCACACACCGCAGGCGATGCAACCTTCACCAGTCCGAGCGATGGTAAGAGGGATACCCGCCGCGAGGTCCCCGTGCTTCCCCAGTGCTGCAAGCAGCAGTTGGCGATCCGGAGTGAGGGTCTGAACGACTTCAGGTGTTCCGCAAAGCTTGTTAAGCGTCGCCTGCAGTGCATCGAGCGACTTGCGATGGGAATTGAACTTCTCGTAGGCCTTATATGCCCCTGCAGTCGCGACATTCGCCTTGCTCGCCACACTGACGCTCTTCTTAAGGAAACCGCTGATGAATTCCGCACGCTCAACACTGTATTTCTTATCGAGCTTCAAGTCCTTTTCATCGCATTCGAATCCCATGTTCACCTGGGACCATTTCTCGGCATCTTCTATAGCCTTTCCGAGCAGGTCTTCGCCACCTCGTACCGGACAGACTTCGCAGGCTTCGAGCGGTAGATAGATTGCGAGGTTGGGATAGTCGACGAGAAGGGAGAACCAGAGTTCCGGCCGTAAGGCGCCGATGCACGAAACGACCTTCACGCCCGTTTGCGGGGTTTTATTGATCGCGTGTACGCACGTGACATATGCCGTCTCGCCCGATGAAGCAGCCGCGGCCACCTCGTCGAAGACGCGCTTCGAATCCAAG
>JAAXUU010000327.1 GCA_013335845.1 Actinomycetota bacterium | reverse complement strand
GGGTATACGAGATGGTCAGCAGTTACGTCTAACCGGTTACGGGGAAGCCGGACTGAACGGCGCGCAGGCGGGAAATCTCATCGTCACCGTTCGAGTCATAGAGCACGATTTCTTCAAGCGCGACGGCGACAGCCTCCATACGCGTGCCAGCATCTCGATCGCCCAAGCCGCCCTCGGTGCCGATATCACGATATCGGGAATCATGCCCGATGAGGTTGTCACGGTCCACGTTCCCGAAGGTTGCCAGGCAGAGCAGATCATACGCGTCCGAGGTAAGGGACTCCCGCGTTTCAAAAGTGAAGCTCGAGGAGACCTCTATGTGCACGCGGATGTCGTCGTACCGAAGAACCTCACGAAGACCCAGCGCGAGCTTCTCGAGCAACTTGCAGAAGAATTAGGCGAGGAGACCTCTGAAAAACGCACTCCTTTCCAACGATTGCGTGATGCACTCTCATAACCCGATAGAGGTCCCCTGTGTCGTTACCGCAGTTCTTCGTTATAGATATGATTGCCGCTGACAACGGTTCTGTTTCCTGCACCCTCGACGAACAGGAGGCACACCACCTCCGCGTCCGCCGTATCGGTGTCGGAGAACATATCGTCGTTGCCGACACGAGCGGTACGTCGTTCGAAATCGAAGTCACAGATATCCTCGACGCCGCACTTTCGGGCGTACTCGTACGCGTTTTGAGACATTCGCAGGTTCCGGCAGTCACCTTGCTCTGCGGGATCTCGAAAGGTGAACGCATGGATCTGACCATCCGTGCATGTTGCGAACTCGGAGTAACGACGATAGTCCCTGTCATGACCGAACGCTGCATAGTGAAATTCCCGGATGAGGCGAGAAGGAACGCGAAAGGTGAACGTTGGCGCGGCATCGCCCGTGCAGCCTCGAAGCAGTCGGGGCAAAATCGGATACCTTCGGTTCTCGATCCGACCTCTTTCACAAAAGCCCTCGAACTCGCACGTGATAGCGAGCTGATTATTTGCGCGTGGGAAGAAGCACGCGATGGTTCGATACGGGATGTTTTCTCGGACCATACACACGCTGCATCCGCCGCGCTTTTCATAGGGCCCGAGGGCGGATTCACTCGGCAAGAAGTCGAAGCTATGGAAGGCATCGGGGCTAAGGTCGTATCGCTGGGTGAGACCATCCTGCGCTCCGAAACGGCAGCAATCGTCGCTACCGCTCTTGTCGTATCGGAACTCGGCGGTCTGGGATTCGCCCGATGAGCGTATTCTCTCCTCGCTTCCATGTACATAACCTCGGATGCAAGGTGAATCGCGTCGAACTGGATTCGATCGCTGCGGAATTGATCAATGCCGGCGCCGAGGCCGTTGCCTGCGAAGATGCCGAAGTCGTTGTGGTGAATACATGTACCGTGACCTCCGAAGCCGATACGAAAGCTCGCAAAGCGGTTCGCAAGATGCTCAAGGAAGCACCGAAAGCAGCGGTTATCGTCACGGGATGCGCAGCCGCGATCGATCGGGAGACCTATCGCCAACTCGATGATCGGGTGATAGTCGAAACCGATAAATCGGCTGTGCCTACGCTCGCCCTTGCGCTTATGGGGCTCTCCCCGGTGAATTCTTCTCAATTCGCCCGCGTCGGGAAAGGGTTCATGTCCCGTGCCGGCATAAAGATACAAGATGGCTGTCCGAATGCTTGCACCTATTGTATCGTCCATATCGCGCGGTCGGACATGTGGGTATCGCCTATCGATAACGTCCTCGCAGAGGTGCGGGCGGCCAAGGAGGCGGGGATAGGAGAAGTCGTACTCACCGGTATCAACCTCGGAACTTATCCAGAACTCCCCTCATTACTCGCGATGCTCGTATCGGAGGTCGACGATATCCGCATAAGGCTCTCATCAATCGAGCCCCTCGATGTGGATGATGAACTCATTTCCCTCATGAGCCGGTCGAACGGGCGGATCTGTCGCCATCTCCATATGCCCCTGCAGTCGGGTTCGGCTCGGACGCTTCTCGAGATGAATAGGTTGTATACCAAAGATGAATATCGTGAACGTGTCGCCGCTGTGAGAGCGGCAGTACCACAGGTGACTCTGACGACCGATATCATCGCAGGGTTTCCCGGCGAATCCGATGAAGACTTCGAGGAGAGTTTCGAGTTCTGTCGCGAGATGGGTTTTTCCAAGCTGCACGTCTTTCGATATTCTCGTCGTCCCGGAACACCCGCCGCATCTCGGGACGATCAAGTCCCTGCCCAGACGAGTGCGCATAGGGGCATCCGACTTCGCGAACTGGGATACGGGATGCGCATGGTCGAGGCTCGATCGCGTGTGGGGACATCCGAACTCATACTCATCGAAGCGGGAGGGAAAGCGAAATCGGAGAGTTACTTCGATTGTCGCTTCACCGTACCGATACACGAAGACTCCCGGTTTCGTTGCGGTGCTCTCGTTTCGGCACAGATCGTCGCAGTAGAAGATGATGTGCTGATTTGCAAACCTACGTTTCAATGAACAGTGGATTCATGGTAGGATTGTTC
>JAAXUU010000326.1 GCA_013335845.1 Actinomycetota bacterium | reverse complement strand
TGCTCGTCCATCCCCCTCTTCATCGGTTTCACTCGCGCAGGTCTCCCCATCGGCGTCACGTTCTCGTTCCTTATCTCCTCGCCGATGGTCGACCTCGCCTCTCTGATTCTACTTGCGAGCGTCTTCAGCTGGAAAATCGCCCTTGTCTACATGGTCACCGGACTCCTATTGGCGATTCTCGGAGGAACGTTGATGGGCAAGATGAAGCTTGAAGGAGAAGTTGCATCGTTTGTACTTGAAGGTGCGATAAGCGACGAAGAGGAGACTCTCACAAGACGCGATCGGTATAGATTCGCATGGGCGCAGGTAAAGCAGATCGTCGGCAAGGTATGGCCATACGTACTCATCGGTGTGGGTATCGGCGCTCTCATCCACAACTGGATCCCCGCAGAGATCATAGGTGTGATTCTGGGTAATAAGAATCCGTTCTCCGTGGTTATAGCGACATTGCTCGGAGCGCCCATCTATGCCGATATCTTCGGAACGCTTCCAATCGCTGAAGCCCTAGTTGCGAAAGGCGTGAGCGTGGGTACCGTCGTCGCATTCATGATGTCCGTTACCGTGTTATCGATCCCCTCGCTCGTCATGCTCAAACGCGTGGTGAGCTCCAAACTCTTGGCGATATTCATCATCGTGGTGATTATCGGGATATTGATTATCGGATATGCACTTAATGCGGTGAGCCCCTTCCTATTAGCATAAGATACTTGGAATCGATAAGGGCGAATCACAATCTGAACTGATTGACAAATGGAACACCAAATAAGGAGGAACGACAATGGCTGAAGAATTGAAACTGTCTGTGTACGGATCAGGATGCAAGAACTGTCACACGCTGCACGAGAACGCCAAGCAGGCGGTCACCGGATTGGGCATCGATGCCGAGGTCAGCTACATCACCGACATCATCGAGATTGCGAATAAGGGCATCATGAAAACACCGGCCTTGACCATCGGGGGCAAACTCGTATCGAGCGGTAAAGTGCTGAGCGAGAAGGAAATCGTTGCGCTCATAGAGAAAAACAGAGCCTGATCGTCTGAGCTTTGCTTCGTAAATGCTACTTCTTCACAACCTAATTCAATAAACGGATATCGAACTATCGAGGAGCAAGAGTGTCTTCCAGAATAAAACGCCTGGTGATGTTGTTGGGATTTGCCGGATTCATCGTAATGGCCGACAATTGGGTTGTATCACCCCTGCTTCCCGCCATCTCTGAAAGCGTCGGGGTATCGGCTGTATCAGCAGGTGTTTTAGTCACCGCATACATGTTGCCCTTCGGCATATTCCAGCTACTATTCGGACCCCTAGCGGACAGGTACGGCAAAACGCGGGTTATCTTAATAACATTCACCGCCTTCACCGCAGCTACGACGCTCTGTGCACTTGGCGCGAATCTTACGAGCATCGCCTTCTTCCGTGCTTTGACGGGTCTCTTTGCGGCCGCGACCATGCCTGTTTCATTTGCCCTGATCGCCGATATCGTACCCATGGAGGACAGGCAACATGCGATTGGCTCCTTCATGGGAGTTTCCACGTTTGGCCAGGCGCTCTCCATGGGTATCGGTGGTGGAATCGCACACTTTTTCAACTGGCGAGGTGTTTTTATCGTATACGGAATCCTCTCGGCGATCATTGCGGTAGCTTTATGGCGAGGGCTACGCTCGGCAGTCGGCGACAAGGAGATTAGAAACCCGAACGCACCTTTGCTTAAACCCTATCTATCGCTACTAAGCAACGCACCGAGTCGTCGAACCTACATCGTCATGTTCGTGGAGGGTATCTTCCTTCTCGGGAGCTTCAGTTATTTCGGCGCATTCCTCGATCAACGATTCGAAATATCCCTCTTTGGCATCGGTGTGGTAATGACTGCATTCGGAATCGCCGCTTTGATCGCAGGCAGGATAAGCTCGAAAATCGCCGCCAAGTTAGGCCGGACGCACACTGTGCTCCTTGGGCTTGTTCTTGCAGCAATCGCCAATGGGCTTGTCTGGGTAAGCGGCCCGAGTCTGATCCTTGCAACAACAGCCGTTTTCGTGCTCGGTTTCGGCTTCATGACAGCCCACTCTACTTTGATTACAATCGTCACGGGATTCAGTGCTCAAGCGCGCGGTGCGACCATGTCGTTAGCACCATTCTCCTTCATGTTGGGAGGCGCCATCGGTACCCAGATTGCCAGCCGGGTTATCACGGCAACATCGTTTTCCACGATGTATGCGTTATCCGGAATCGGCCTACTTATTCTCGCGTTAATCTCATCGAAAGCAGTGTCAGACTCAATGCAGGAAAGCGCAAAAGCGTGAACCAAGCCCAGCCGGGTATTACCGACGGCTTCGAGAGCCATACCGAAAAGAGGGCTCATACACCACCGGGATGTACGAGCCCTAAAAATCATGTATCGACGAACGCTTCAAACAGAGCTAATGCAGTAACGATCTAATGTATAAACCACGGTTTAGCTGGATCCTTAGACCCAAGCCTCTTGAGCAGCAGCGCTTGCGCCTGCGTGACGTCATTGA
>JAAXUU010000325.1 GCA_013335845.1 Actinomycetota bacterium | reverse complement strand
GATGATTTTTTGCGTGGGAGATAACCAAGCGTGAGAGCCTCGTGGTCATAGCGTTCCAAGACGGTGTCGAGCCTGTCTTTGAACAGTCGGTAGACATCGGCGATTTGACCGATCTTCTCAAAGGGTGCGATGCTGATCTCGAGTTGTGCTCCGGGTTCGAGTGTTATATTCGCGTCGTCACCTACCAAGCCGATGAGATCTTCACCTGCGTAGATCCTACGGTCGTAAAACGGTGCGAGTGCTTCGAGTACATCTCGGATTCCGTTCGGCTCGGCATAGGTCACGGGCTCTTGAGTCGTACGGTGGACGATGATATGTTCGAGTTCGAGGCCTATCATATAGTTGCCGTCGGGAGCGGATCCCGATCGTATATAATCGGCGATTCTCCCTCGGTTCTGTTTTTCAATATCTGTCATGTAGTCGATCCCATTCCTCTCCGGATAGGATAAGTATCGCCCAAATGGGAATAGTATGCACGCGATATTTTCCGTTGGCTTGGTATTCGCCGTTGAATACAAGACTGCTGAGAATTGCCTCTTGCCGCAACTCTCCAATACGTTTATGCTCATTCCACTCATCAAGAGGCGACGCGGAAGCGTTGCGGTGGGCCTAGAGACCGAGCTCAATGAAGCCCCGGCAACCGACACTGAAAACGTGCACGGTGCTAATTCTCGGCGGATGCGAAGCGCATCCGGAAGATGGGGGAACATGATGTGTTTCTTACACAATCCGAATCCCCTTGTAAGGGGATTTTTTAATCCCGAACATCTGAAGTACCGAGGGTCGATAAGCCCTCGGTGTAATGGAGCGCGTTATCGCGCGAGAAGGAGTTGTCTATGAGCCGCAATTATCTGTTTTCCTCCGAATCGGTGACGGAAGGGCATCCCGATAAAGTCTGCGATCAGATTTCCGATGCCATCGTCGATGCGATATTCGAGAAGGAGATCCAGCTTGCGAAAGAGGGCTATGTATCACCCTCCGGTGAGGCTGCGAACCCCGAGAATGTACGCGTCGCCTGCGAGACACTGGCGACGACCGGCCTCATCATGATTGCCGGGGAGATCCGCACTCAAGCATATATCGATGTCGCGGATATCGCACGGGGCGTACTTCGCGATATCGGATACAACCGCGCCAAGTTCGGTTTCGACAGCGAAACCTGCGGTGTTCTGAGTGCGATCCACGACCAGAGTGCCGATATCGCACTCGGCGTCGACGAGTCGTTCGAGGTTCAGAATCAGCTGGATCAGTCGCACATCGATCCGCTCGAGCGTATCGGAGCAGGTGACCAGGGCATGATGTTCGGTTATGCATGCAATGAGACCTCGACGCTCATGCCCATGCCGATCTATATCGCACATCGTTTGGCGGAGCGCCTCACGGAAGTGCGCAAGGACGGTACCATGCACGACCTTCGTCCTGACGGTAAGACGCAGGTTTCCATACGCTATATCGACGACAAACCTGTCGCGGTCGAGAAGATCCTCATCTCGGCCCAGCATTCGGACAAAATCGCCATCTGCGACCTCAAGAGGCAACTCATCGAGAACGTCATCGCGCCCGTCTTCGAAAAAGGCTCGATCGCATGGCGCGATGCGGAGATCTTCGTGAACCCGACCGGTCGTTTCGTCATCGGTGGACCGATGGGGGATACCGGGCTGACCGGACGCAAGATAATCGTCGACACCTACGGCGGTATGGGCCGTCACGGCGGGGGGGCATTCTCGGGTAAGGACTGCACCAAAGTCGACCGAAGCGGTGCCTACGCGGCGCGCTGGGTAGCGAAGAATGTCGTCGCCGCCGGCTTAGCCGATCGCTGCGAAGTACAGATTGCCTATGCGATCGGCGTTGCGGAGCCGCTTTCCCTCCTGGTCGAAACGTTCGGAACCGAAACGGTATCGACCGAGAAGATCGAAGCGGCGGTCAAGAGTGTATTCGATCTTCGCCCGGGTGCGATTATCCGCGACCTCGATCTGCGCCGTCCGATCTATCGGAAAACCGCGGCATACGGCCACTTCGGTCGAGAACTGCCCGAGTTCTCTTGGGAACTTCGCAACCGTGTCGACGAGCTCAAAGCGGCGGTGCTCTGATACATGCGGCTCGCGCATGTCATAATCGATATTCCTACGCGGGCACTCGATAGCGCTTTCGACTATCTTGTGCCCGCTTCAATGAAGACCTGCGAGGTCGGCTGCTGTGTTTTGGTCGACTTCGGGAACAGACCCGTCGTCGCATATGTCATAGGCCTTGAGGATGTCGACCCGGACCTCGATCTCGGTAAGTACAAATTCATCCGAGAAGTGCTTTCGGCTCCCTATTTCGATGCGGTTTCGGCTACGTGTGCGGAATGGATCGCCCAAGAATATGCAGCGGTCCTTTCCGAGACCATCCACCTTTTCGCACCTCCCGGAGGAGCACCGAAGGTGAAACAGGTTGCGGATGAGCACGGAACCACCACGTGGGAACTCGTTCCTCCCGGAGCAGGGCCCGTCGACGATAGGTGGGCGCGGATCACAGAAACC
>JAAXUU010000074.1 GCA_013335845.1 Actinomycetota bacterium | reverse complement strand
GACACTCTCGGGCTTTCCGCGTTGATCGAGGCGCATGATGAGCGGGAAATCAAATCCGCCATCGAAGCGGGGGCGAGGATCATCGGGGTCAATAATCGGAATCTGAAGGATTTCTCCGTCGATATGAACAACAGCAACCGATATCGCTCGATGGTACCGGAGGGGATCCTGTTCGTTTCAGAAAGCGGCATCAGAACCGCAGAAGATATCGCGACGGTGCGTGAAAACGGCATCGACGCCGTGCTTATCGGCGAAGCGCTGATGCGTGCATCGGACAAAAAAGCCATGCTTGACGAACTGCGGGGTGAGTGACGTGCCGAAAATCAAGATATGCGGTATCTGCAGAGAACAAGACATCGATTTCATCAACGAGGCGAAACCTGACTATGCCGGATTCATATTCGCAGAAGAAAGCAGAAGAAAAATCAGCGGTGCGCAAGCAAGGGAATACCGGACGATGCTTGATACATCCGTTCGAACGGTAGGAGTGTTCGTGAATGCGTCCCAAACGATGATAACTTCACTTCTCCGCGACGGTGTTATCGACGCCGTACAACTTCACGGAAACGAGGATGAGGATTACATCCGCGCATTGAAAGCAGTGACGGATGCACCGGTTATCAAAGCCGTGCGCTTTGAGGATTTCGAGCAGATCAAAGGACTCGAGTGTTCAGCGGCTGATTATCTCCTTCTTGACAACGGTAGCGGCGGCACGGGAATGGCTTTCGACTGGTCCCAAATCTGCAAACTTAAGAAGCCGTTCTTTCTCGCCGGTGGCGTGAATTTGTCCAATATAGACGAGGCGATGAGAATCGATTCCTATTGCATCGATGTCAGCTCGGGTGTTGAGACAGACGGTTGCAAGGACAGGAAAAAAATCATCACTTTGGTCAATAGAGTAAGGGGTGCTTGACATGGTATTCATCATAAAACCGAAAGTTGGAGAAGCGCAAATCGGCAACTTCGTGAAAGACTGGGAGAACAAGGGATTCTCCACCATCCTCAGCGTGGGTACCGAACATACGGCGGTATGTCTGATCGGTAACACGGCAGCTGTGGACATGGACCATGTGGTGGAAACCAACGACATCGTCGAGTACGCGAAACGCGTCACCGAACAGTACAAGGCAGTCAGCCGCACGGTCCATTTGGACAACACCATTGTGGATATCGGCGGCGTGAAGATAGGTGAAGGCTTTTTCACCGTCATCTCCGGTCCCTGCTCGGTGGAAAGCGAGGAGCAGATCGTTCAGGTTGCGAAGGCTGTCAAAGCGTCCGGGGCCAAGTTGCTGCGCGGCGGCGCATTCAAGCCGAGAACCTCACCCTATTCTTTCCAAGGCTTGAAAGAAGAGGGGTTGCGCCTTCTGAAAATAGCACGAGAGGAGACTGGGCTTCCCATAGTCACCGAAATCATGAATCAGACGCAGGTCCCCTTGTTTGAGGACATAGACGTGCTGCAGATCGGAGCTCGCAATATGCAGAACTTCGATTTGCTGAGGGCTGTCGGCGAGATGGGGAAGCCGGTGCTGCTGAAGCGCGGGATGGCGAGTACCATAGAGGAATTTTTGACGAGTGCGGAGTATCTCATGTCCTCTGGTTGCAAGAGTATCGTTCTCTGCGAGCGCGGTATCCGCACGTTTGAGACCATGACGCGGAATACCCTCGATCTCTCGGCGGTGGTGTTGCTGAAGCAAAAATCCCATCTGCCGGTAATCGTCGATCCCAGCCACGCAACCGGGATCAGAAGTCTTGTCTCACCGCTTTCCAAAGCGGCGCTGGCGGTTGGAGCAGACGGACTGATCATCGAATCTCACAATGATCCATCCAAAGCACTTTGCGACGGCGGGCAATCACTTGATCTTCTGCAATTCGAAGTGTTGATGCAGGAATTGAAAATCCGTGCGGCAATCGAGCAGAAGCAACTGTAGAGGAGGATTAATATGTCAAAAGGTAGATACGGAGTTCATGGCGGGCAATATATTCCCGAAACATTGATGAATGAAGTCACCCGTCTCGAGAAGGAATATGACTATTATAAGAACGATCCCGCTTTCAACGAGGAGCTGGACAGACTTCTGAATGAGTATGCCGGTAGGCCGTCTTTGCTGTATTACGCGGCAAAGATGACGGAAGACCTTGGCGGCGCGAAGGTCTATCTCAAGCGAGAGGATCTGAACCATACCGGCTCGCATAAGATCAACAATGTCTTGGGTCAATGTCTGCTTGCAAAAAAGATGGGTAAGACGAGGATCGTCGCTGAGACAGGAGCGGGACAGCATGGCGTTGCAACAGCAACGGCAGCAGCGCTGATGGGAATGGAATGCGAGATTTTCATGGGCAAGGAGGATACAGTCCGCCAAGCGTTGAATGTGTACCGAATGGAACTGTTGGGGGCGAAGGTCAACGCTGTTACCAGCGGGACGATGACTTTGAAAGACGCGGTCAACGAATGCATGCAGGAGTGGACGCGCAGAGTGGACGACACCCATTATTGCCTCGGATCTGTGATGGGGCCGCACCCTTTCCCTATGATTGTAAGGGATTTCCAAAGTGTCATCTCCAAGGAGGCACGGGCTCAGATCCTGGAACTCGAAGGAAAGTTGCCGTCTGCTGTGGTCGCCTGCGTGGGTGGTGGCTCCAACGCGATAGGTGCTTTCTACAACTTCATTTCTGACGAGAATGTCGAGCTTATCGGTTGTGAGGCGGCTGGCAGAGGAGTCGATACGGACGAGCACGCCGCAACGATCGCGAGAGGTTCGCAAGGGGTGTTCCATGGTATGAAATCCTACTTTTGCCAAAATGAAGACGGTCAGATCGCACCGGTATATTCCATTTCCGCCGGACTCGATTACCCAGGAATCGGCCCGGAACACGCCAATCTACATGACCTCGGTCGCGCGCACTACGTCCCGATAACCGATGACGAAGCCGTGGAAGCATTTGAATACCTCGCGAGAACAGAGGGCATCATCTGTGCGATTGAATCCGCGCATGCTGTTGCCCATGTAAAGAGAATCGCACCGCATAGGGACAAAAGTGACATCATCATCATCTGCCTTTCCGGTAGGGGAGATAAGGATGTCGCTGCTATCGCACGATACAGAGGGGTTGATGTACATGAGTGATATCGCGAACGCTTTCGATCATGGCAAGGCTTTTATCGCTTTCGTAACGGCGGGAGACCCGTGTTTTGAGAAAACCGTCGAGTTCGTCTTGAAAATGGTCGAAGCCGGGGCGGATCTTATAGAACTCGGCGTCCCGTTTTCCGATCCAATCGCCGACGGACCGGTGATTCAAGCAGCCAACCTGCGTGCCTTCGCCGATGGGACTACGACGGATCGCGTATTCGAAATGGTAGAGGAAATCCGAAAGCACACTGATGTCCCTCTGGTGCTTCTCACGTATTTGAACCCCGTCTATAAGTATGGGTACGAGGCGTTCATGCGTAGAGGTGCTGACGTCGGTTTAGACGGTCTGATTGTACCGGACCTGCCGATCGAGGAGAAAGCGGAAGTAGGCGATGTCGCGAAGAGGTATGGTATCGATGTGATCTCGCTGATAGCTCCGACATCAAACGAGCGAGTCAAGGCCATTGCATCGGATGCTTCGGGCTTTCTATACGTGGTTTCGTCTATGGGCGTAACCGGCGTTAGAAGCGAGATCGAAACCGACCTCGGTGGTGTCATGAAAACGATACGAGCGGTTAGTGATGTACCGACCGCTATCGGCTTCGGTATCAGCACGCCTGAGCAGGCAAAGCAGATGGCACAGTATGCTGATGGTGTGATCGTAGGCTCTGCTATCGTCAAAATCATCGCCCGATATGGAGAAGGCGCCACACCGTACCTTGTCGAGTACGTCGAGAATATGAAGGACGCACTTAGATGACCCGTGCATAGAGAAGTTCCACAGATAGGTCCCGCGTATACGCAGTATAGACGATGGTTTGGGTATCAGCAGTTTACCGATGAGTGTCTCTACGGTTCATCGCATGTAATGGTGGAGTCGTTTGTAGTAGTGTGAAGGCAAACGGAACCGTCAAATTTCTGTGAGTGGAGGAGCGATGGGCGAATCTGATATCATCCGCTTTCTAGCGATGTGGGAACTCATCCACGAGTCCGCCGACGAGGGTCTCAAAGCGGCGATTGCTCGAGGTTCGGCGCAAGAATCCGGTGATATGGCACGTGACCCGGGCGCTTTCGTCGATGGGCTCACTGCAATGGTGGATGCCGAGAAGGACCGTATCAAGACCGGACTCTCATCGTCCGCAAAGGGTGGGGAACCCACCGGTCAAGCTGATGGTTCCAAAACTTCCGTTGTGAGCACCCTGCCGCCTGTACAGGCAAGCATCGATGACCTCCGTTTCGAGATTGCCGCGTTGCGCGGTCAGGTCGAATCGCTTACGACTTCCGTCGATGCCCTGTCCTCTCGGCTTGAGAACGCCGGTCTCAATAGTATCCGCGTACAAAGCGGTTCCTCTTGTCGATATCCAAAGGACTGACCTACGATGTTTTCTAGGAAGAGAATCATCCTAGGGACTTTCATCAAACACGCATTGCGTGCATTTGTGCGTTCGCGGTTCGGTTTCGTAAAGGTAGCTGAGTGCAGGCGCATACGAGCGTTTGAACTGCGCTGCGCTTTTGAGTACCTTGGTCCTACGTTCATAAAGATCGGTCAGCTCGTTTCTATCAGGCCGGACGTTTTCCCGCAAGAATATATTCTCGAAATGGAGTCCTTGCGTGATCGTGTCGACCCGCTTGATTTTGAACAGATCAGACCTGTCATCATGTGCGAACTGGGATCAGTGTCGCACGAGTACTTCGAGTCGTTCGACACTACGCCGTTCGCGTCTGCGTCCATCGCTCAAGTCTACCGCGCGAAGCTCGCGAAACCTTATCGGTCGGTCTCGGGCGATATACTCCCTGCTGGCTGCGAACTTGCGGTCAAAATCGTCCGTCCGGCTACCCTCGAACTCATAGAGGGTGATATTGAGACGATCCGACCGTTTATCGAGAAGCTATCCCGGATTGAAGCTATTTCACGATACAACTTATCCGGTTTTCTATCGGAATTCGAATCCTCTCTCCGCTCGGAATGCGATCTGAGGATCGAGGCCCATGCTGCCGAGGAGTTTCTACACGCTTTCCGAGATGACCCGCTTGTCACCGCCCCGAGCGTCATCTGGCCACTTACCTCGCGATCTATTCTGACCATGGAGTATCAAGATGGTTGGACCTTGGATCGCGCCGATGAAGCTGTGGTTGCCGGCGTCGATGTCAAGTCTCTCTCTATCCACGGTGCTGAGATCTTCATGCGACAAGTGCTTATGGTCGGGCGTTTCCATGCGGATCTCCATCCTTCGAACCTAATGGTTTTGCGGGACGGTCGCATCTCCTACCTCGACTTCGGAATACTTGGAACCGTCCCTCCCGAACAACGTTCTGCAATCGCGCAAGTGCTTCTTGCAACCGTCTATCGTGATGCGCAACGCGCAATCACGTATTCAGGTGAGTTAGGGTTGGTGTTCCCGGTAGACCGAGTGAGCGCTATCGAGGATAAAGTCGCTGGTCTCATGGAGGAGACGATATCCGGCCGGCGTCGTGACATCAGGGCATTCGCACTGGGATTTCTCGGTATTTTGCAAGATGAGAAGGTCGAGATTCCGCATGGCTTCGGTCTGTTGATCAAAGGACTTATCACAGTTGAGGGATGCGCGCGGTTACTCTACTCGGATATCGATGTCATCGAAGTCGCGCGTGAGTATGCGACGACCCTCGTTGCTGCGCAACTGATTACTCCCGAGCGCATCGTTGAACGCCTGCCGGATGCGATTCGCGCAGCGATAGCGGAAATCCTGCGCTAGAATCTTCCGCAGTCCGATGCACGGCAGGGCGAACAAAACAGCAAATGACCGCGCACGTCTTACTACATGCCATTATCATGTAACTTTACACATTAAGTTTACAGATGTATTGACAAACAATCGATTGCCTTCTAAGGTACGGTAACTTCAAAACCACCGTAGCCCCAGGAGAAGCAATCCCAAATGCAAACCCAAATGAATGAACTCCAGAAAAAGATCGTCGCCATGAAGGAAGACAAGAACGCAATCATACTCGCTCATTACTACACGATAGACGAGGTTCAGGAGTTGGCGGATTTTGTGGGTGATTCGTACTATCTGGCCAAAATAGCTTCGAGCTTGGAAGCGGAGACGATCGTACTATGCGGTGTGTCGTTTATGGGCGAAAGCGTGAAGGTTCTGAATCCCGGAAAAACAGTCATGATTCCTGAACCGGAAGCACGTTGTCCAATGGCATATATGGTCACATCCCAAGAGATTGAGAGGATGCGCACCACCTATGATGACTTGGCGGTTGTCTGTTATATCAATTCCACTGCGGAAATCAAAGCTCATTCCGATGTCTGTGTGACGTCGTCGAATGCACTTGAAATCGTCAAGAGCCTTCCACAGCGAACCATTTTCTTCGTACCGGATGAAAATCTCGGCAGTTATATCGCGGAAAAGATCCCTGAGAAGGACTTCGTTTTCAACGGAGGTTATTGCCATGTCCATACGGCGATTACAGAAGAGCTGGTTCAAAGAGCCATGGAGCGGCACCCGAATGCGGAGATATTGGCACACCCTGAATGCAAACCGGACGTTCTCGCACTGGCAGACTATATAGGTAGCACCTCGGGAATCATCGAGCATGCAACGCGAAGCGAATGCAATGAATT
>JAAXUU010000324.1 GCA_013335845.1 Actinomycetota bacterium | reverse complement strand
GGCGGACTATTCCCGTCGGTCATAGTAACGAGTGGGAATCGTTCTGTCAAGAAAACAATTCAGTGGGAGCGCGTAAGAATCTTATCAGCCGATCTTGTCGAAGCACTCCTCGTCGATCAAGTCTACGAGCTCCTCATAGGTCTCGACTCCGAGCTTTTTTCGCAGCTGATATATGCTGGTCTCCGCCATCTTCTCGCTTATACCCAGCTCCTTGACGATGCGGCTCGGGGAGTGTCCCTTCGCAAGGAATATCAAGATCTGGCTTTCTTCGGCGCCGAGTGAGTACTTCTCGGAGACTCGATTACAGCGAGTCTTGAAAGGCTGTATGTATGCATTGGCGGGTCTCGTTCTGAGCATGACAGAATCAGCTGCCTCGTGTAGAGCCTGCAGGAAGCTGTCGAGTTTCGCCTTGTTTTCTTTTCGATAGGCGGCGGATATCGGGAAGGTCGCGTGTGCGTTGGCTATAGGGACGCACACAAGATTGGGTTTAAGCCGCAGGGAGCTTGAGAGCATGGTCATCTCGGGGACTATATACACGGCATCTTCAATGGCGACGGTCGTATATTCGATGTAGTTCTTGATGAAGTGAGGTTGCGTCTTCGGTTCGAAACCCGAGTCCTTGCATACATTCTCGATGCGATTCCATGCAGAGGCGCTGTATTCATCGATCAATTTAAGAAGCGTTTCGTTCTTGAGGTCATCCATGGAAATCGACTTCCTGCCTGCAAAGCGATGATGGCGGGCGACCATCGCTACGAAGGGGTCGTTATACAGCAGCTCGAATGCGATTTCAGAGTCCGGGGGGCTGTCCAGTTCTCCGGCGATGATACAGAGATCTGCGTCTTTATCGAGCAGCTGGGATAAAGGAGACTTGTTAGCATCGGCCGCGAATATGCTGTCTCCATTGCCGCGGGAATTTGCAAGCTCGAGAGCCTGGGCAAGCAGGTCGATAACTTCGTGGTTCTGCAAAAGACCGCTGATGCGTATTGGTGGCTTCACGATCACCTTGGCGATATCCCGTTTCGCCCCAAGATACGTCTGCGAGATCACATATGCCTTGTCATAGAGCATCGCGCCCGCTTGTGTGAGTGCGACTTTATGACGATTGCGGTCGAAAAGCGTGCAACCGAACTCACGTTCGAGAGCGACGATGTGCTTGCTTAGAGCCGACTGCGTCATAGAGAGATTTTTCGCAGCCTCGGTGAAATTCAGGCAGCGCGCCAACTCGATGTACTCGTCGAAATAACTGATATCCAATGAGGCCCCCTTGTGAAACATACTGATACATGCATGCCAATACATGCGTACCGACACCCGCGCCATTTTCAACTATGGTTATTCTAAAACGGAATCACGTTCTTCCCATATCACGTATAAATCGTTTCCTTATTCCCTGGTAAATCAGTATAACAAATGCTTGCAGAAAATCACTGCGATTAGTATCGATTGGAACAACGGAAGAAAGAGAAAGGGGGGACTTATGGGCAAACACGCTATAAACCGCCGTACATTTTTGAAGACGGCGGCTGTGACGGGGGCGATAGCCGCGTTCGGATCTTCAGGTGCTTCTGCGCTTGCAGAGACGGATCCGGCGCAAACGACCGACAGTTCGGAAGTTAAGAAGATTCGCTCCTGTTGTCGCGGTTGCGGAAAAGTCGAGTGTGGTGTATGGGTCTACGTTCAGAACGGTAAGGTGATTCGCACTGAGGGTGACGAATCTGCGTATCACACCATGGGCAACCATTGCAGCAAAGGGCAGGCATCCATCCAGGCGGCCTATCATCCTGACCGCATCAAGTATCCTATGAAGAGGACCAACCCAAAGGGTAGCGACGATCCGGGCTGGGTACGTATCTCATGGGAAGAAGCCTATCAGACCATAGCCGATAATATCATCACGCTTCGTGAGAAGTACGGTCCGACGACGACCTTCAGTTGGTGCGGTACGGGACGACAGTGGTGCATGCAGTCCGACGCCGGCATGGCGCTCGAACTGTTCGGATCGCCGAACATCGTCGCGGCCTACCAGGTTTGCAAGGGTCCGCGCCACTTCGCCTCTCGTTTGGACAACGCTCAGGCGTGGTCATGGAGCGAAGTCATCAACCATAGCCCCAAGTACGTCTCATGGGCAACCGGGCAGGAAATCTCGAATTATGACGACTCCGCCCGCTTGGTCGTCGATGTCGTGAACGAAGCCGAGACGTACATCTCGGTCGACCCACGTCAGACGAACCTCGGTCGTACGGCGAAGTACTGGATGAACCTGCGTCCCGGTACCGACAATGCGTTGGCTTTGGGTTGGTGCCACGTTATCGCGAAGCACGATCTCATCGACAAGCAATTCATCAAGCGTTGGTCGAACGCACCGTTCATCGTATGCCCCGAAATGAACCCCACGGGCTATACGGAGGCAGTGCAGAACACCAAGAATCCCTATGAACTGCGGACGCGCCTGGTGACGGAAGCCGACATCGATCCGTCCATGGTTGACTGGGCAATCGAGGGTGAAGGTAATCCCAAGCGC
>JAAXUU010000073.1 GCA_013335845.1 Actinomycetota bacterium | reverse complement strand
CTCCTTTTTAGGTATTACAATGTTCGATATTTTTTATCCAAACGCCAACACCTCCCCCCCTAGCAACATCGACTTCCCCATAAAATGCACCCCCGGGTCCAGTCTCCGGTAATGCAGCTCCAGCAGGGACTCGTCTTTGGCAAGGAGGTTGTACACGGTACGCACCACTTTGAAATAACGCCCGGGGTCGGCTACCAGCGGGATGTCCTTGGCCTGGACCTTTTTCAGGAACGCCACGAAAGCCTCGTGGTCGTATAGAGCGTATTGATCGGGGTAGCGGAAGGCGAGGTAGAGCGACACCATGCGGTAATCCTCGTGGTAATGGCGGGTTTCGACACAATCGGGGTGGGTGTCGCGGTAGTCGCGCGCGCGGGCCCCATCTTTGATATGACCGAAGATGAACTTCTTGTTCTCCTGGCCAAGATGAGCAGGGATAGAGTTCCAAGCTGCCAGGGTGTACTCGGTCTCGGACGTGCCGAGGTGCTTCGAGATATCTCTTTCATACCCGAAGAGTATGTCCTCCTGTATCCTGCGGGCGTTCTCAAATGCCCCTTCTTCCAGGAACGCCGCGACCACTTCAGGCATGCCCCCGATGTAGTAATACTGGCGGAGCAGTGGGATGAGCTTCGTGGAGAACGCCTCGATGAGCACCTCGTCACCGCTGTCGATGAGCTCGCGGAGCTCCACGTTTTCCGTAGCGTCGAGGAACTCCCTGAAGCTCAGAGGGTGCAGATCGAGGGTGCTAACCTTGCCAACAGGGTAGCCGGTCCCCTCGTGTACCGTTATGCCGAGAAGTGAGCCCGCGACGGCGACGGCCTGCTCGGGGGTGTTCTCGCAGAAGTACTTGAGAGATGTCAACGCTTTGGGGCATTCTTGGATCTCGTCGAGGACTACGAGTGTCTCGCCGGGCTCTATCCGCTCCCCGCTTTCGGCCTGGATCATTAGGAGAATCCGTTTGATGTCGTAGTCCGCCTCGAACTGCTGCTTCATCCTAGGGTTGTTGTCGAGGTTGACGTAGGCAACGTTCTTGAAGTGAAGTCTGCCGAACTCCCTGAGAAGCCATGTCTTCCCGACCTGGCGGGCGCCATTCAGAATCAAGGGCTTGCGGCGCGACGAACCCCTCCATTTGACCAGCTCGTCCATGAGAAATCGTTCCACATTTCCTCCTTATACTAGAAACGTCCTTATTATCTCATTAATTGGCGATAATAAGGACGTTAAATAAGTGTAAATTGGATATTTTAAGGATGTATTTATTCCCACTCAATTGTTCCCTGGGGCTTACTGTTGATGTCCGGGTCCCCCAGTGTTTCGTCACCGATAATGCATGCGGCTAAGCCCGGGCCCTCGAAACCCGCTACACCCGAGCAGGTCAATCGCCCTCTGCCAGCTCGCATACATCGCGTCGACGAATTGCTGCGCATCGCGTATCACGGGTGTATGTACGGTCGCTTGCGGCACTCCTTCGAATGCACGCTCCAGATAACCGATGGAAAACGCAGCTTCGCTGAGGGTGAACGTGTCCATCGCATCGTCGAAAAGTTCGGGCTCGATGAGGTACGCAGCAGATACGACATCCCAGCAACAGAAACCATCGAGGCGATAGCGCTCTTCCATGTCGCGGAACCAATATCGGCAGATATCGTACATGAATCCCCCGTTTTGTTCGACTTCCCGATAGAAGTGCTTCTTGAACCCTTCCAATGTGAAGAATGCCGGTAGACAGTTGTTCGCCGTCGCAGTGGCGACTTTGCACGCGGAATTCAGAACCGCGTAGGTCGCTTGCGGGTCGCAGGCGAAATTGAGCTCATCCATGATCTTCCCGTTGAAAGCGAGGGATTGCGTGATTCCGCCCATAAGGGAGATCTCGCGCACCTTCGAGAAGAAATCATCGTCCAATAACGAGGCACCGCGCAGGTTGGTAAGCGAACCGGTTGCGAGAATGGAGATTTCCCCGGGATTCCTGTCCACGATGTCGCAGAGGAACTCCGCCGCTTCACTTATCGGATGCGCCGGATCCTGCCCACCGCGGTAGAGGGGTATATCGAGGCCGAGTTCGTCGAGTAGCACCTCGGTATTCGCGTGCACGACATCGAGGCGGTTGTTCCCGTACGTACTGCATGCCGCTTCGATTATCGCGTGCTCCGGGTTGCCTACGAGGTATAATAAAGCGAGTCCATCGTCGACATCGCAGCCCGGAATCCCCATAGTGTTGTCGAAATCCATTACCACGCGCTTCTTAGATGCTGACATGTCCATCCGTCCTCGAGCGTTTCCGTTTACTCCGAACATAGTATCACTTAACTAGTACACTTGCGCACCTAGTAGATATAGTCTTATACTCAGCAAGAACGAATCGGACGGTGAACGCGTCTACGTGGTGATCATTCTGGTTGGTGTTCGCCCGGCTCGGTAGATATCATACGACTGTTAGGAAGATAGATAACATGGAAACTAAAAACGGGGTATTCTTTTCACGGCGTACGTTCATCGCGCTCGCAGGTATCGCAGGGTGCACTGCATTGACGAGCGGATCGCTTGTCGGTTGTGGAAGCGGCAAGGAGAACGTGCCTGCTGTAGCCGCGTTCGATCCCGCTGATTGGGATGCGCTGCTCGAAGAGGCGAATGGCCAAACCGTCACGTTCTATGGTTGGGGTGGCGATGAGAACCGCAACGAATGGCTCGATACCGTTGTAGCCGAGACGCTCAAAGACAAATACGGCATCACACTCGAGCGCGTCCCCATGAACATCAACGACATCCTCACCAAATTGTCCGGAGAGATCCAGGCAGACGTCGCCGATGGCAGTATCGACTTCATCTGGATCAACGGCGAGAACTTCTATTCCGCAAAAGACAACGGGTATCTGTATGGTCCCTTCACCGAGTACCTCCCCAATTTCGTGTCCTATGTCGACGCAGCAAGCGCCGAGGTTTCCTACGATTTCGGCGAGCCGGTCGAAGGATACGAAGCCCCCTACGGCAAGGCGCAGATGCTCCTATGGGTCGATGCGGCGAAGACTCCGGATATGCCTACGGACGCCGAGAAGTTCCTCGCGTTCTGCAAAGAGCACCCCGGCCAAGTCACCTACCCCGCAGCCGGGGACTTCACCGGCACCGCTTTCATTTCCTGCTTGATAGCTGCGGTTATCGGCAAGGAGGAGTTCGAGAAACTCACGAAAATCGAAGCGGATATCGATAAGATCAAAGAGATCATCGAACCCGGACTCGAGTACCTCCGCTCGCTGAATCCGTACCTCTGGCAAGAAGGCAAGACCTTCCCTGCCGACTCCGGCACCGTGAGCCAGATGTTCGCAGACGGTGAATTGGTGCTCAACATGGGGTATAGCACCCCGCAACTCGATATGGACAACGGCGTCATCCCCGCGACTGTCCGCCCGTTTCTGCTCGATAACGGTACCGTCGGTAACACCAACTTCATGGCCATCGCGAAGAACGCCTCTCACAAAGCTGCCGCTATGGTTGCGATAAACGAGATACTGTCACCTGAAATCCAAGCATCACAGTACGAGATGCTTACTACCATCACCGTCCTCGACACCGACAAACTCGATTCCGAGCAGAAAGCCGCTTTCGACGACGTCGTCTTGGGAGACGGAAGCCTGCCGCTCGATGAAATGCTTTCTAAGCGCATCGCCGAAGCGTCCGGTGTCGCCGTTCCCCTCATCGAGGAACTATGGACGAACGAGGTCGTGGGCAAATAAACTCGCGATAGCACGAAGACAGAACACACGGTCTGCGATAGACTGTGTGTTCTTGAAATCTCAACGGGATATGAAAGGAGGTGGGGATATGAACAGGCGGCTGTCGTCGCACGTCACTCCCTACCTCCTTATCCTACCTGCCGTTTTACTCACGCTGCTCTTCGTCTATGGTGTTGCGAACGGCATACTCCAAGGTTTCGGGATCATACCCTATCTCGGGCTCACGACTCCCACACTCGACTATTATCGGGCGGCGTTCACGCGAAGTGACCTGTCCCTGTCCATCCTCTATACCTTCTATCTCGCGTTGTCGAGTTCGGTCCTAGCTACTCTCGGCGGCGTGGCTTTATCGGCTGCGATCACACGCGTGAACATGGGACGCAAAGGTCAGTTGATGGGCATCCAGATCCCCTTGATGACCTCGCACGCGATCGTCGCGCTCTTCATCATCTCCCTCTTCTCGGGAAGCGGCTTGGTCGCACGTCTACTCTATGCAGGGGGCCTCATCGACTCGATGCAGAGTTTCCCCACCGTCCTCGGGGCGACATCGGGCTGGGGGATCATCCTGGTCTATCTCTGGAAGGAGATACCCTTCGTCGCGTTTTGCACGGTCACGCTCATGTCGCACATGGGCGACCGCTACGCGGAAGCCGCCGCGTGTCTCGGTGCAAGCCCGCTACGGACGTTCTTCTCGGTGACCCTCCCCCTGTGTAAACGGACCATCGCGAAAGCATTCCTTATCGTATTCGCGTTCGCATTCGGGGCGTATGAAGTGCCCTTCTTACTCGGCGCGACACTCCCGAAAGCGCTCCCGGTCCTTGCATATGTCGAATTCCAGAAACCCGATCTTGCGAATCACGCCTATGCGATGGCGTTGTGCGGCATCATGGCCGGGATCTGCATCATCGTGGCCATCGTCTATTTCCAGATCATGCGCCGCGAAAGGAAGCGGCCGCTATGAGTATGCCCAACGCGCGCGCTTACAAGAAAGCAGCTTGGATATTCCTTGTCATCTATTTGATCTGCATACTGGTGCCGATAGCGATAACCGTCGCCTGGGCGTTCACCGACTACTGGCCATGGCCTTCCCTGTTCCCGCTCGGTTTCTCGACGCGCGGGCTCGCAGAGA
Organism: Actinomycetota bacterium; assembly: GCA_013335845.1. Classification (GTDB taxonomy): domain Bacteria; phylum Actinomycetota; class Coriobacteriia; order Coriobacteriales; family RUG844; genus JAAXUU01. The sequence goes on along the minus strand of JAAXUU010000073.1, from coordinate 1,892 downwards.
TCTTCAACAGTTACTCACCGGTCGGGGGCATCCTACTCCAAAGTATATTCATCGCGCTCGCCGTCTCGTTCCTCGCCGTTGTTATAGCCGCACTTTCGGCTCGGGCACTGGTGCACCACGACTTCTTCGGGAAGGAACTGTTCAGATTCACCACCATCCTGCCGTTCCTGATTCCCGTCACCGTATTCGCGATGGGAGTTCAAGTCGCCTTCATACGTATGGGGCTCGCCAATACCGTTGTGGGAGTCATAATCGCACACACGATCGTCGCTTTGCCGTATGCGACCGTCATCATCACCGATGTGACTGCCGCAACAGGAGCACGCCTCGAGGAGCAGGCCCGGGTGCTGGGCGCGGATAAGTTGCAGACGCTCGCCCATGTGACCGTACCTTCGCTTCTACCGGGGATCTTATCGGCTGCCTCAATGTCGTATATCCTCTCGTTCAGCCAGTATTTCCTCACCTTGCTCATAGGCGGCGGAACCGTCAAAACATTCGCGGTGGTTATGTTCCCCTTCTTGGCATCGGGTGATCGCACTATCGCAAGCGCCTACGGTTTGGTATTTTTAGGCGTGACGTTTATCGTGTTCCTCCTGTTCGAATCGATTCTGAAGAGGCTCGGCATGCGTGAGCATCAGAGTTTTTTCAGTTAGACACTGAAATCCACCGAGAAGGAATCACATGAGTCTTGCCTTACAACATATCCGCCTTGACCTGAACAAGAAACGTATCTTGGATGACGTTTCCTTCAACGTCGGCACCGGTGAGTTCATCTCCCTGTTGGGGGCGAGCGGCGCCGGAAAAAGCACCACCCTCAAAGTGATCGCAGGCATCCTAGCGCAGGATTCAGGACACATCCAGCTTGACGGCGAGGTAGTGGATGATATCCCGGCCCATCGGCGCAAGACTTCCATCGTGTTCCAAGATGTCCGCCTCTTCCCCCATATGACCATCGAGGAAAATGTGGCCTTCCCGCTCAAGATGCAAGGGGTTCCGCGGAGTGATAGGCTGGCACAAGCGCGCAAAATGCTCGGCTTGGTCCACCTTGGAGGGATGGGCCTACGACGCCCTGACCACGTGTCGGGTGGGCAGCAACAACGCGTCGCCCTTGCCCGCGCACTGGCAGGAAAGCCCCAGGTACTTCTGCTTGATGAACCGTTTTCCGGCCTTGACGAGGATTTGCGCGATGAGATGCGCGAGCTGGTCGTCGAACTCCACAAAGCGTTGGGTACCACCACTATCCTCGTGACGCACGATGCGACCGAAGCGCTCATGATTTCAAACCGCATCGTCTACATGCGCGACGGACGAGTCATACAGGACGCCACCCCGACCGAACTGTACCGCAACCCTAAAACCCAAGACGTAGCTTCATGTTTCGGTGATTGCAGCATCTTGTCGGCCAATGTCGTCTATGGATACTTCTGCACCGAGACGCTCTGCCTTCCCGCAACCTGCGAGGACGGACCGGCGACCGCGGTCATCCGCCACGATGGCGTACGTGTCCTTAACGCCGACGTCTCAGATGTGGCAAGCGAACCGGCCTCCTTTGAAGTGAAGAGCGTCACATACCACGGGAATTGTTATCTCGTACAACTCGATATCGAGGGCCAGACGCTAGTCGCGACGAGCAAGACGCCGATACGGACGGGCGCCCATGTGACGATAGCTATCGACCAAGAAAGTGTGTTCGTCTATCCGGCGGAGCGATTATGCTAGATGTCGGAGCTCTACAGACGTACGTGAATCGGGCGGACAACCTACGTGATGCCCTTGTCATCCCACCGGCCGCGCCTTTGCAACTCACGCCGATCGGGCAAGGTGAATACAATGCGAACTTCGCATTCGAGCATCCGACCACCGGACATAGGATGGTGCTACGGCTCAACTTC
>JAAXUU010000323.1 GCA_013335845.1 Actinomycetota bacterium | reverse complement strand
GGAAATCGTCGATGATATGATCATGCCGCCTGCAATAGGTAAGTTCATATCATCGACGATTTCCAAATCGGTGTTGCAGGTTGCAACACACGTAGCGCGGACGAGAGCCTCCAACGGTCCCAGTTCGGGAATGGGACGCTCGCCCAGTAACACATGGCCTTTCTCGGTGAGAATAAGGCCTCTCATTGTATCCGCCATAATGATTCCTTTCATATTGCAGTAGTTAGCACGTTCTCGGATGACCGGCACACAGCTCTCAGCCGTGCGCCGGGATAGTAAATCAGGTAAATCTCAAGCTTTCGGTTGTGCGAGCTTGGTACCGGGGAACATGATGATGGCAACTATAGCCGCCAAAACGATATAGGCAATAAACCCTGGGGTATAGGATCCGCCGATATCGAAGAACATTTGAAGAAGGGGGTTCCCCAAAGCTACGCCGGCAAGCATAAAACCAAGGACGATAGGCATTTTCTTGCCGTATTCTTTCGAACCGAGACCTTCCATTACCGAAACAGCGCAAGGGATGTTGACTGCGGTGTATCCGATGCCGATAAGAGCGGCGGCGACATACAGGAGGGTAGTGCCTTGGAAATCCGTGCATAGGATGGCGAGGGCGATGATGACGGCAACAACGTCGATCAATATCAAGATCTTGGTGCCGAATTTATCGCTCAATATTCCAAGCGGAATCATGGAAATCGCTGTTGCGGCGAAGATAACAGACAGAACCGTACCCTGCTGCATGGAGTCCAAGCCGTGGTCAGCAGATAAAATAGCCATATTGCCCATCGTTGAATAGAAGATGATGCCGATAATCAAGTATGCGAAGCAGAGAATGTAGAATTGAGGCGTTTTGAACATCTCTTTGAAGCCGACACCTGTTTCAGCCGCTGCTGATGTCTCACCCTCGGCGCCCGATGCAGTATCGATTTGTTCGGACCACATTCTTGTCTCACCGTATTTCTCGGGATTATTCCCATACAGCAAGAACATGAGAACGGTACCGACGAGTGCGATGACGATGGTGACCCATAAAGAAGATCTCCAACCAAGTGTGGCGACCCATCCACCGACGATAGGGGCGAAGAGGATACCCGCAACGCCACCTGCTGTAGTGCAGATCGAAATCATTGTGCTCATACGCTTTGCGAACCAGGTGTTGACACCTATGCTCACCGTGCCGACCGAAAGGAACGTGATGCCGATTCCGAAGAATACCGCTCCAACATAGAGCATCCAAGCAGCCTGAGCAATCGCAAAGCAGAGCAAGGCGACGACTATGAGAAGGCCGCTTACCAGAAGCGTTGCCTTCAGTCCGACCTTTCCGACGACCGGTCCAAAAGCAAACAGCGTCAGGACGGCACTTATGATCCCCAAGATGGTGATGGTCATCATGAACTCAGTACGCGTAATCCCCAACTCGCCTACCATGGGTTCCATATAGAGGGTGATAGTGTTGAAAACCAAACCAGTGATGATGATATACATAATGCAAAGTGCTCCGAGAGACAGAAATGCCCTCGTATGACTCGTTTTTGCCATTATCTTTTCTACTTGGTTACTAGTTATTCAGATGAATACTCATGCCTTAAACCGACCTGATGACGTCCGTCATACCATCCCAGTCCTTGGCCATATCACGGATCATGCTATAGAGAGGCTCCGGTGGCGGATACACCTCGATGAAGCAATTGAAATCTTTTCGACAATCAATCATGACTACCAGCATCTCGCTGTTCGTACTGTCGTCGCCCCCGACGACCATACGTGTTCCTAACGCATACCCCAAGGATTCAAATTCCTTGATTGTCTCTTCAACATCATCCGAGAAGATCGCGAAATGATGGAAGCCCTGAGAGGTGAAATCGGGATAGGTATCCTTGTAGTACGAGTCGCCCTCGGAATTCTGCTGGCAGAACTCGACCTGAACGTCGCCCCACATACCGAAGCAGCAGGAGTGATTCAACTCAGCCGGCTTTCCCCGATGGAGGACCTTTTGCATCTCCATGTTCTCGACGACGAGATACGGACCCGAGCCGAAGATCGCATTATGCTTTTTCGCAGCCTCGATACAGTCAGGGACGAAGAAACCGATTTGCCTGATAGGATACTTCTTGATGAGACCATCTATGTTCATGTCACTCCCCCTTTTCCATCGCTATTAAATGGCTAATTCCGTCAACATAGTCAGCGAAGTTCCGTCAACACGGCTAGCACTGGTTGACGAAACCGTCATCGATGCGCAGCTCGGCGCCGATGATGTGGGCAGCCTCGTCAGAGCAGAGGAAGAAAACGCCATCGGCAATAGCCTCCGGTGGGCAGAACTGACGTCCCGGAATCATATTGATGAAATGCTCATAGAATTCAGTACCCTTGAGTTCGGGGTCGGTGATCTGCTTGGTCATATCCGTGATGATGACACCCGGCATGATCTTATTCATGCGGATACCCTTGGGAGCCTCGAGGTTCGCGAGATCCATGAAGTATGCGCGCGTTGCACCCTTTGAGGCGGTATAGGACGGACAAGAG
>JAAXUU010000322.1 GCA_013335845.1 Actinomycetota bacterium | reverse complement strand
AATCGTGAGATACGCGAGAATCGCCGCAGAGGCGATCATCAGAACGTTGTTGAAATAATAGGCCGCATTCTTCGAAGTAAGCGATTCGATCTCCTCGGATGCCTCGAAATCCTTGCGCCTGACTATGATGCCGATACAAACCCCAACGATCGACAGGATTAGGAGAGCTAGGAAGAACGTCAGTGAGACAGGGTCGCCTTCGAAAGCGTGGACCGACTCGACAAGGCCGCTTCGAGTGATGAATGTACCGAGGATGACGGCCGAGAAACAGATGCACGCGCACATGACGGCCCATCGTTTGAAGCCCCCGCGCTTGCGGTAGATGGTAAAGCTATGTATGAGCGCCACTCCGACGAGCCAAGGGAGAAGAGAGGCATTCTCGACCGGGTCCCAGCCCCAGTAGCCGCCCCAGCCCAATACGACGTACGCCCACACGGCACCGAGTCCGATACCTAGGCCGAGGAAGAGCCACGAAAACACGGTGATGCGATTGCAAAGCTCGACCCATTTCTTCGATGGATCATTGACGATCAACGCAGCAATCGCATAAGCGAACGGGATGGTGAATCCGGCGTACCCTATGAACAAGGTGGGCGGATGAATCGTCATCGCCCAGTGTTCGAGAAGCACGTTCATACCCCAATAGGAAGCCATACCGACCAGGTTACCCGCCTCATCCAAGTAGGATGCGGGGGTCGCTTGGAAGGGGTTGTTCGCGGTCGAGAAGGAGATGACGCAGAGGAAAGCAGCGAGCACGAGGGATGTGACCGCCAATGCGATATTGGAAAGTTCGTCGGTCACCGTCATACGGCGCATGCCGATGTAGGACGCGAAAAGCGAGATGAGCCACGCCCAGAACAGGAGGGAACCTTCTCGGCCGCTCCATAGGCCGGCAAGCTTATAGAGCCATGCCAGACCGGAGACATCGCTGCTGTGGTTTTCCGCGACGTAGACTATGGAGTAGTTGCCTGCGAAGAAGCAGTAGATGAGCAACGCCACGCAAAGCGAAAGGCACAGGGTCGTCGCGAATATAAAGAGATACCCCGCATTGGTGAAGCGCTCACCCGAAGGGTTCCCCTTACGGCTGATCCTATGCCCCGCGAAGAGGGTTATGGGTGCAGCCACCGAGAACAGCAGCGCGAGAACGAGTATGACCTGACCTATTGACGCCATCTATACCTCCTGATTATCCGACAAGACATGTCGGGCTGACTTATAACTCCTCTAGTGCAACGGCAGTCGCAACGAACTTGCCGTCCTCGCTCAAGGCACCCGTGAGTACGACGCTGCTCTCGTCGCCGAGGCCGGTGGGAAGCGCGCCATCGAAAGTGACCGAGATCTCATCCTCTTGCGAATACAAGACGAAACGGTCCCCTTCGCCCGCTGCAACCAAAGTGCCTGCCTTGATATACCCGGCGAGCTTGGTTTCCACAGCGATCATACTGTCACCGTATTCGTAAAGATTGCTCACGGTGAGGGCTCCTTCGGCAGATTCGTACTTCGAAGGGCACTTGGTGATCATCTCGCTCGCGAGAAGCGTCCCATCCTCTTGGACCGTACCGGTGCAGATCGCCGTGACACCATCGCCGAAGGTTGCCGGAACAGCGCCTTCGTAAATCACATGCAGTATCGCCTTCGCGTCACCTTCGGGATCGAAGACGTCGAAGGTGATCCCATTGCCGGACGAAACGTATGAGTCTTCGGCAACCGTACCCGAAACCTGCACACGCTCACCGACGTATTCACCACCGAGCGCATCGGAGACAGTCAGGGTTTTGGCGGCACCGCCGCTACCGACGACCGCCAGCACCACAACCGCGATGATCACGATGAGAAGCGTAACGATTACAAGGCGATTCTTTGCCTTCTTATTCACAAGGTCTCCTTTGGAGCTATCTGCCTCATGAAAAAACAGCGAGGCTTCCGATATGTATAGTATATCGTTTAAGTAGTACATCGTTTATATACCACGTTTAGTGTATTTTATGGAAACAAGCGTTCGTAGCTTCCGCACCGCGTGATCCGAATTCTACAAAATACCCGAACAGTTTACTTCAGCATCACCGTAGTTTATACGAGCGATTCACTTCTGCAGCCAAATTACATCAGGTTTGAATCCGACCTCGCGCAAAAGCTCCGCGTAGCGCTCAGGCGACAGTTCCCTGCTTGTTCCTTCGAGCGCGACCAAAACCGCCTCGATCACATTGGTTCCGAAAGACCGCCCTTCCAAACGGGGCGTGGAGGTTACGAGCATTTCGACACCGCGGCTGCGACAGAGCTCGACATCTTCACTCGTCGTCGTGTTGGTCACGATCCATTTCCCGCTCATGTCCTGGGGCATGTACTTACGGATATACAACCAATCACCTGCGATGATATCGGCCCATTCATATGCTTTGTCGATGAAGGGCTTCGATTCGGTCCCCTCTTCCTGCGAACTGCCTGTAGGGTAGAGCCACGCAAACGGCAGCATCATGATGACGGGAGCGGCAAAACGTATGAGCATACGCAGCGAGGTCCAACTGCGGATCC
>JAAXUU010000321.1 GCA_013335845.1 Actinomycetota bacterium | reverse complement strand
CTTAGAACGTGTTTATAGTGTGCATATTGAGTATATACAGTATACCAATAGCAGGTATGGCAGTTCACCGGAAGCGCGCCCAGACTATCGTGCCTCGAAGCGCAAAAGGAGTGATTTTGGACATCATTATATCAAATGCGAGTGATAAGCCCATCTATGAGCAAATCACCTCGCAAATGAAGAACCTCATCTTGACCGGTGGGCTGAAGGAGGGTCAGCAACTACCCTCGATCCGTGCTTTGGCGAGCGACCTTCGCATCAGCGTGATTACCACCAAACGCGCATACGCCGATCTCGAATCGCTCGGTTTCATTGAAACAGTCCAAGGTAAGGGAAGCTTCGTTGCCGGAGGCAATTTCGAGCTACTTCGAGAAGAACAACTGCGTCACATCGAGGAGTTACTTTGTCAGGCAGCACGAGAAGCCAAAAGCGCCAAAGTCAGTTCCAAAGAGCTCCACGATTTGTTAAACATTTTTGTAGAAAGTGATGAGTAATGACCAATCTAATGTCAATCCACGGTCTTTCGAAACACTATAGGGGCTTCGACCTTTGCGACGTCGACCTTTGCATACCAGCCGGCAGCGTCGTCGGGTTTATCGGAAGCAATGGATCCGGTAAGACAACAACTATCAAAGCTGCATTAGGACTGATCTTCCCCGATAGCGGTGATGTCGAATTGTTTGGAAGCTCGATATATGGCTCGTCTGATAGCACGGAATCAAAACAGCGTGTGGGGGTTGTTTTCGACGCATGTGCGTTCCCGGGAGAAGTGACCATCAAAAGAGCAGCTGCCATCATGGAGCATGCCTACGACAATTGGGACACGGCTGTATTTCACGATTACCTACAGAAGTTCAACCTGCCGAGTAACAAGTTGGTGAAGGACATATCGCGTGGTATGAGTATGAAGCTTATGCTCGCCTGTGCTCTTTCCCACAAGCCCGACCTACTGATCCTTGACGAGGCGACGGCTGGCCTCGACCCCTTGGCGCGTGAGGAAATCCTCGATATTCTGCGCGAGTTCATGAAAGACGAAAATCATGGCATCTTCATTTCGAGCCATATCACTAGTGACCTGGAAAAAATCGCCGACTACATCGTCTGCATCGACGAAGGGCGCATCGTGTTCTCTATTGAAAAGGATGCTATCACCGACATGGCGGGGGTCGCAAAATGTCGGGCGGCTGAATTCGAGATGGTCACGCAGAGTGATTTCTTCGAAATCGATGGAATGCACTACATGGAGCATGAATACGAAATCGACGTGCTTGTTAAGAATCGCTTCGCGTTCGCTGAAGCCTTCAAGGATATCGCCCTCGACAAAGCCGGTATCGATGAGTACATGGCCTTGGTTCTGAAAGGAGAAGTCCGATGAAGAGTATGCTCATGTCAGACCTTCTACTTATCGATAAGAAACACCTCGCGCAGATTATCGTAATCGGTTTTCTCGTGTCCTCCCTCATGAGTATCTCGGTCGGGAACCTCTTCTGCGTGCTGCCCATTGTCGTCTTCACGACAACCCTCAATGTCGCCTTCACATTATTGGCACTTGATGAACGCGCGAACTGGCAGGGATTCCGCTTGGCACTCCCTGTATCACGCAAGCAAGTTGTCATCGGACGCTATGCTAGTTTTGCGCTCTTCACTTGTGGTGGATTGATTGCCGGACTGATCATGTATTTATTGATGGTCCTAGCGGGGCATATCCTGGGGTTCATTCCCATTCTGGGAAACCTTTGGTCTGCAATCGGCTGGAAACCGCTTGTTGCAACCGGCGCCGCCTCGCTTGTACTCATGCTGCTGTTGCTGTCTATCATACTGCCTTTGTCACTTCGATTCGGCATGGTTAAAGCTGTGCGCCTCCTGCCGCTTGGCATTGCGTTCACGATTCCTGCTTTCGCTGCGATCAGCGCGGATGACGCAAACGCCCTGCCGTCCTCCGTCGTCGATTTCGGCTATTGGGTGCAGACAGACGCGGGAATCCTCTGTTTCTCGCTCATCCTCGTCGCACTAACCTTGATCATCTACCTACTTTCCTGCGCACTTTCAATCAGGCTTTACGCAAAACGAGAATTGTGATTTTTAAGGTTCGGCATGCATGACGCAAGTTGAAGGCGATCTACAGACCGCCTTCAACTTGCTAGCTTAGAATGTCACATTGATCGTGTTCCGCTAAATCTCATCCTTGCCCCAGGACAATATCCCCGTCTTCATGGCTTCATCATAACGTTCGATTTTGTAATCCAGACGATTCAGGGTATTCTCGATTGCCTCTTTTTGCGCAAGTAATTGTTCGCGCTGGCCGACGAGAAGGTCTCGTCTAGCTGGTATGGTCTCATTGCCTTGCTGGTACAATTTCAAGTATTCGATCATCGCCTCGACCGGCAGACCTGCGCTCCGCATGCACTTGGCAAGCTCAACCTACCTGCAATCTTCTTCAGTATAATCCCGAATCCCACTATCGCTCCTGTGAACAGGAGGAATCATACCTACACGTTCGTAATAGCGGAGCGTATCCTGAGAGAGGTTGAATTCTCT
>JAAXUU010000320.1 GCA_013335845.1 Actinomycetota bacterium | reverse complement strand
CGGTCGGGGTCGCCATAACCGGCTCCCCGGGAGTATAGTCGTCCAAATTCATGAGCACGAAGCGCGAAGCATTCCAGATTTTCGTTGCGAAGTTTCGGCTACCCTCGAGCTTAGCCTTATTGAACTTCATATCCTGCGCGCCCGTTACCTGCAACATGAGGCCGAAACGCATCCCATCTGCGCCGAAGTCTTCGATGAGGTCGATAGGATCGATGCCGTTTCCGAGCGACTTCGACATACGGCGGCCCTTTTCGTCGAGAACCGTCGGATGGATGATGACATCCCTGAAGGGAACGGCACCGTCGCAAAAATACATGGAGCTGGTGATCATACGGGCAACCCAAAGGAAGATGATATCGCGCGCAGTCGAAAGTACCTGCGTAGGATAATAGGTATTGAGCTCGTGTTCCTTTTCCGGCCCCTCCCGCCAGCCCATCGTGGCGAAAGGCCAGAGTTGCGAGGAAAACCACGTGTCTAAAACGTCTTCATCCTGGCGAACAGGCGCGCCGCAGACGGGACATACTTCGGTGTCTTCGTCGAGTGCGTCTTCCCAACCGCAGGTATCACAGTAGAATACGGGGATTCGGTGACCCCACCATAGCTGACGCGAGACGCACCAATCGCGGATATTCTCCATCCATTGGAAGTAAACCGAACTCCAACGATCGGGATTGAACTTCACGCGTCCGTCACGGACAGCATCGATCGCGGGTGCAGCCAAAGGCGTCATAGAAACAAACCATTGCTCCGACAACCATGGTTCAATCTTCGTATCGCATCGATAACAATGCCCCACGGAATGCGCGTGTTCCTCGATATGGTCGAGCAAGCCTAGCTCTTCGAATCGGGCGACGATAGCGTCGCGCGCTTCGAAACGGTCCATCCCGCAGAATTCTCCGCCTAATTCATTCACTCGCGCCTCGGCGGTGAATACATTCACCTGTGGAAGGTCATGACGCTGACCTACTTCGAAGTCGTTAGGATCATGGGCCGGGGTGATCTTGACGAAACCGGTGCCGAATTCCATGTCGACGTATTCGTCTGCGACGATAGGAATCTCACGTCCCACAATCGGCAAGACGACAGTCGCGCCGATCAACTTCTCGAATCGCGCATCGCGGGGGTTCACAGCTACCGCTGTATCGCCCAACATGGTTTCAGGACGCGTGGTAGCGACGGTAACATATTCGATACCGTCGACCGCCTCTTTGAGCGGATAGCGTAAATGCCACAGATGCCCGGTCTCGTCTTCGTGCTCGACTTCGATATCGGACAAAGCGGTCGTGCAGCGAGGGCACCAGTTGATGATTCGGTTACCCTTATAGATAAGACCGTTTTTATACCAATCAACGAAGACATGGCGTACATCGGCTTGGTACTCCGGAGACATCGTGAACTTCTCGTCGCTGTAATCGCACGAGCACCCCATGCGCTTAAGTTGTTCGATGATGGTCGAGCCGTGGTCATCTCGCCACGCCCAGCATTCTTTGATGAAATCTTCACGTCCGACATCGAAGCGGGTTTTGCCCTCACGTGCGAGCTTCTGCTCGACCTTGTTCTGGGTTGCGATACCGGCATGATCGGTGCCCACGATCCAACGTGTGTTCAAACCCTGCATACGCGCACGGCGCGTGCATACATCCTGCAGCGTGTTATTGAGCGCATGCCCCATATGGAGAACACCGGTGACGTTTGGAGGAGGGATGACTATGGTGAAAGAATCATTATTCTCAGCACTCACTGCAACGCCCGCAGCATTGCTTGCCCGCGAGAAGTATCCGTTGCTCATCCATGATTCGAATAGGTGTCCTTCAATGGATGCAGGATCGTAATTCTTCGGCAATTCACTCATCTATGCGCTCTCTTTGCTTCCTTTTGTCTTTTTTTCCTTGCTCAGGACCGTAGTCGGCTCCTGATCCCCCATCACGCTCTCCGCCGTCACGATGACTTCGCAGATATCCGTGTTTCCGGGGAGCTCGTACATGATATCCAAAAGCGCGCGCTCGCAGATACTGCGCAATCCGCGTGCTCCCGTACCGTGCTTGACGGCCTCTTTTGCAATCGCGCGCAAGGCATCAGGCGTGAACGTGAGTTTGACGTTCTCGAAGGAGAAGATCCTTTTGTACTGCTTGGTCAAAGCGTTCTTAGGCTCCGTCAAGATACGGATAAGATCATCTTCATCCAGCGCCTGCACAGAAGAAATGACAGGAATACGGCCTACGAACTCAGGAATCATGCCGAACTTGTTGAGGTCCTCGGGAAGCACCTTTGCCAACAGCTCAGATGACTCTTTCTTCTTCTCTTGACTGATTTCAGACGTGAATCCGATACCCTTCTTACCGATACGATCGGCGATGATGCGATCGAGACCGACGAAAGCTCCACCGAGTATGAAGAGGATGTTGGTAGTGTCGATATGTATCAATTCCTGTTGAGGATGCTTGCGTCCGCCTTGCGGAGGAACAGAAGCCTCGGTCCCCTCGATGATCTTGAGTAGGGCCTGCTGGACTCCTTCACCCGAAACATCGCGCGTGATGG
>JAAXUU010000072.1 GCA_013335845.1 Actinomycetota bacterium | reverse complement strand
TCGGTTGCATATGCCGCGTCTCTAATATAGTCTTCCTGCGAACACTCAGGTTGTATGCAGTATCTGGATGTAACTGTGTTTCGCGGGAGCGATATGATCGGAGTAGGTACTATGGTTAATAAAGAGATCATCCTGACCCAAGAGGGCAAAGTCAAACTTGAGGAAGAACTTCATTACCTCGAGAACGAAAAACGCTCCGAGGTCGGCGAGCGTATCAGAATCGCACGGGAGTTCGGAGATATCTCCGAGAATTCCGAATATGACGATGCGAAGAACGAGCAAGCGTGGCTTGAGAGCCGCATAGCCGAGGTAACGCAGATCCTTGCAAACGCAACCATCGCAGAACAGCCCAAGCGCGGCACCAAGGTTGCAATCGGAAGCGTTGTCACCCTACAGACCCCCACTGGCAAGGAACGCACCCTACAAGTCGTTGGCACAGCCGAGGCTGATCCATCTGCGGGCAAAATATCCAACGAATCTCCTGTCGGCGCTGCTGTTCTCGGCCGCAAGAAGGGCGATACCATCGTTGCCGAGGGTCCGACCGGTAAGAGAATCGAATTCACCATCGTTAAGATCGCACATTAAAAGGTTTCAGTACGCAACACGGGTACGAAAAAGGATTCAGAAGGTTGTTATATGACAGAGAGCGTTGATAGTCCGGATTTATTGGAAGATGACCCTATCGAGGTACGTCGCGCAAAACGCCTCGCCTTGATAGCAGCGGGCGAGGAGCCCTATGCCCGTCGTTTCGACGTCGACGCATATGCGGCGGATATAGAACGTGAGTTCGCAGAACTCGCCGACGGTGAAAGTACCGAGCGTATCGTTCATATGGCCGGGCGTATCATGGCGATTCGCGATCAAGGTAAAATCGCGTTCCTGGTCCTGCATGACGCAACCGGGGATATCCAGATCTTCGCACGTATCAACATCTTGGGTGAAGAAGCTTACGCTCAAATGAAATCCCTCGACGTAGGCGACTGGATCGGTGTCACCGGTACGGTCTTGCGTACTCGTCGCGGACAATTGTCCGTCGCTCCGGAGGCTGTACAACTTCTAAGCAAGTCCCTACGTCCCCTGCCGGAGAAGTTCCACGGTCTTTCCGACAAGGAGACCCGTTATCGCCAGCGTTATGTCGACCTCGTTATGAATCCCGAGGTACGCGAAACCTTCATGAAGAGGTTCAAGATCCTCTCTGCAATTCGCCGTTATGCCGAGGGCAAGGGCTTTCTCGAGGTCGAAACCCCGATGCTCCACCCGATTCCCGGCGGAGCAACCGCGCGTCCTTTCACCACACATCACAATGCACTCGATCGCGAGTTCTACCTTCGTGTCGCGCCCGAACTCTATCTCAAGCGTTTACTTGTCGGCGGATTCGAGCGCGTATTCGAAATCAACCGCTCGTTCAGGAACGAGGGCATGGACCCTCGCCACAATCCGGAATTCACCATGATGGAAGCCTACCAAGCATACACGGATATCGACGGCATGATGGAATTCGTCCAAGGCATCGTCGCTGCTGCGGCCGAAGTCGCATGTGGTACAACCGATATCATCTACCAGGGACAAGAGATACACCTGGGTGGTACATGGGCGCGACGCACCATGATCGATCTCACAAGTGAGGCTGCGGGTGAGGATGTCTCATTCGACCGTTCCCTGGAGGAACTCCGTGTATTGTGCGGCAAATATCATGTACCTTTCGAGGCTGCGTGGGGCAAGGGTAAGCTCATAACCGAACTTTATGAACACCTCGTTGAGGGTACTATCGTCCAACCTACATTCGTCTGCGAGCACCCCATTGAAACATCGCCTTTGGCGAAGAAGAAGCTGGGCGATGATAATGTCACGGATCGCTTCGAGTTGATCATCGGGGGTCGCGAGTATGCGAACGCGTTCTCAGAGCTCAACGACCCGGTCGACCAGGAAGAGCGCTTCGCTGCCCAAATCGCAGCCAAAGATGCCGGCGATGATGAGGCGATGGGCTATGACGAAGATTACATCCGTGCACTTGAATACGGTATGCCTCCGGCCGGTGGCATGGGTATCGGTATCGACCGCCTCGTGATGCTCCTATGTGACGCGCCTTCGATTCGCGATGTCCTCCTCTTCCCCCATATGCGCGACGAAAGTTAATTCCTGTTTCACAAATTGGTAACTATATGGTGCATTCTCCGTATACAGACGACGCAGCGGTGCTATTTGCGCGTATACTCCTTTATCAGCTGTGATTGCGCAGGATGTCTGCCATTTCCATAGAGCAAGGAGAAGTCTCATGTTTGAAAAATTTACGGATAAAGCACGAAAAGTCTTAGGGCTCGCCCAAGACGAAGCGCGTTCTCTCAATCAGTCTTATGTGGGTACGGAGCATCTTCTGCTCGGTCTGATCCTTGAGGGAGAAGGTCTTGCCGCACAGGCCTTGAGACGTCTGGGTATCACCTATGACGAAGCTCTCATCCAGATAAAAGAAATCATCGAGAAGGAGCAGACTCCGGCTGCGGGGCACATACCATTCACCCCACGTGCGAAGCGCGTGCTCGAGGGTGCCTTGCGTGAGACTCTCCAACTCGGTCAGAACTATATCTCGACCGAACATCTCCTCTTGGGTATCGTCCGCGAAGGCAACGGCGTCGCTATGCAGGCGCTTACCCAGATGGGTGTCGACGGGGAAGATATCCGAAAGGTGATCGGTGAACTCATCGCCTCAAGCCCGACTCCCGCTGCGGGTCCCCGTACCGATTTCGGTGCCATGGATTTCGGTAACAACGAGGAGAACGGCTCCATGCTCGAGGAGTTCGGGACGAACCTCACTCAGATGGCCCACGAGGGTAAGCTCGACCCCGTTATCGGGCGAGAGGCCGAAGTTGAGCGCGTAATGCAGATCCTTTCGCGTCGCACGAAGAACAACCCGCTCATCATCGGTGATCCCGGTGTGGGCAAAACCGCGATTGCAGAAGGATTCGCCCAACTGGTCGATAAAGAGCAGGTTCCCGACATCCTGAGAAACAAGCGCGTATATTCGCTTGATATCTCGGCCATAGTCGCCGGTTCGAAGTATCGCGGCGAGTTCGAGGACCGATTCAAGCGGGTCATCAAAGAAGCCAAGGCTGCAGGAGATGTCATTCTGTTCATCGATGAGATGCATACGCTGATCGGCGCCGGTAGTGCCGAAGGTTCGATCGACGCGGCGGCGATTCTGAAACCGGCGCTATCACGTGGGGAAATCCAGGTTATCGGCGCGACGACCCTCGATGAATTCCGTAAGCACGTGGAAAAGGATTCCGCACTCGAGCGAAGGTTCCAGCCTATCATGGTCGGCGAGCCCTCGAATGTAGAAGCGGTCAAGATATTGGAAGGTCTCCGCGACCGCTATGAGGCACATCATCGTGTGCACTTCACCGACGAGGCTCTCGAGGCCGCGGTTTCCCTGTCGGATCGTTATGTCCAGGATCGTTTCCTTCCCGATAAAGCAATCGACTTGATCGATGAAGCAGGCGCGCGTATGCGTATACGCAATATGACGATTCCTGCCGAGGTGCGCGACATGGACGAGAAGATCCGCAAGGTCCGTATCGAGAAGGACGATGCGATCCAGATGCAGGATTTCGAGAAAGCTGCTGGATTGCGCGATCAAGAGCGGGGCTACATCGAGGAGCGCCATGCACTTGAGGATAAGTGGAAGGAAACCGCTTCGCAAACCGTAGTGGAAGTAACCGAAAAGGAAATCGCCGACGTGGTCAGTATGTCCACCGGTGTTCCGGTCGCTTCGCTCACCGAAGCTGAAACAGAGAAGCTCTTGCGCATGGAGCAAGTGTTGCATGAGCGTATCGTCGGACAAGACGAAGCGGTGAACGCCATATCGAAGGCGATACGACGCAGTCGCGCCGGTTTGAAGGACCCGAAGCGTCCTGCCGGTTCTTTCATCTTCCTCGGACCTTCTGGTGTCGGGAAAACCGAGCTCTCGAAAGCCCTCGCGGAGTTCCTCTTCAACTCCGAGGACGCACTTATATCGATCGACATGTCTGAATATATGGAGAAGCATTCGGTATCCCGTCTCGTGGGATCCCCTCCGGGCTACGTCGGTTACGATGAGGGTGGACAACTCACGAAAGCGGTTCGTCAGCGCCCCTATTCGGTCGTGCTTTTCGATGAGATCGAAAAGGCCCACCCGGACGTCTTCAATATCCTGCTTCAGATACTCGAAGAAGGGCGTCTGACGGACGCACAGGGGCGCAAGGTGGACTTCCGCAATACCATCATCATCATGACGAGCAACATCGGAGCACGCGAGATCGCTCAAACGGCACCGCTCGGTTTCACTCCGAGCAGTGAATCCGGCGGTCTTTCCAACAAAGAGATCCATTCCCGCGTCATGTCCGAGGTGAAGAAGATCTTCCGTCCTGAGTTCTTGAACCGCATCGATGACATCATCGTATTCAAGTCGCTTACCGCAGAAGAAATAGCGCAAATCGTGCAGTTCATGGTGGCCGATCTTCGAGATAGGCTTATCTTCCAGAATATGACCATCAATCTTTCCCCCGAGGCAATCGCATTCATCGCCCGCGAGGGAACCGACACGACGTACGGCGCCCGTCCGCTTCGCCGTGCCATCCAACGCCTTCTCGAAGACCCCATCTCCGAGGAGATCCTCGAGGGACGTTGGCAGACAGGGTCCGTCATCGAAGTCGAATTGGTGGACGGAAATCTCGAGTTCAATCCCGGAGTGGGCGAGATACCCGAGCACCGCAAGCATGAAAGTATGCTTCGTGAGCCCACCGTTTTCTCGACACCCAGTGTTATCGGGGGCGGCGGTTCCGGTGATATCGGGGGGTCCGTCGCGGAGTGACTTTCCGGGCGTGCCCACATGGTCTCGATCTTGATTTATACTATGCACATATAGAGGAGTGGTTAGGGGGCGGTTATGGCTACGATGCATTCGAATACTGTGCACGCGAAGAGCAAGGCCGCTCGCCGTTCATCGGACCCGATTTCGGGTCCATCGGTGCTTGATGCCCCTATGTTCGCTATCTCATCAGAGCAGCTCGATGCCTTGGCCGCTAATCTGACCGAGCTCAAAGGGGAGGTGTCTGCCAAACCGCAGACAGCCGCCGTGATCCTTGCGGGTGGCTCAGGTGAGCGTTTCGGTTATTCGGCGGGGAAGCAACTCTTCGAAGTGTTGGGCAGACCTGTGGTCACGTGGTCTGCGGAAGCTTTCGATGCCGTACCGGACGTCGGCCTTATCGTTATCGTCTGTCCCGAGGACCAGATCCGGGAGTTTTGCGAGAAGGCTCTCGATCCGTATCCTTTCGTCACTCCGATCGTGATGGTACCTGCAGGCACCATCCGCCAGGAGTCGGCGTACAACGGTATAAACGCCGTTGACGAGAAATACGAATTCATCGCGATCCACGATGGCGCACGTCCGCTTATCACCCCGAGTCTTATAATCCATGCCACCAATATGATAAAGGGAAACCTCGATGCCGATGGTGCCGTGGTAGGGCATCCCGCCATCGATACTCTGAAAGTCGTCGGCAACGACGGCACAGTGGTCGGCACGCCGGATCGCTCGATGTTCTGGGTCGCACAGACACCGCAGATTTTCAGGGCGGATATCATACGCAAAGCGCATTCCGCCGCTATGTCCGATGGTTTCGTCGGCACGGATGACTCTTCTCTCGTCGAACGTCTCGGCGGGAAGATCTTCTTGGTCAACGGTCCCCGAGACAACATCAAATTGACGGTCCCCGAGGATCGCGGTCCTATCGAGGCGGCTCTCAAGGTGCGCCTTCGCCATCGAGATTGCTTATAGGTGGAGGGAATGTACCGTATCGGGCTCGGCTATGACGTACATGCATTCGCAGGGGGTCGTGACCTCATACTCGGAGGCGTATTGATTCCTTACGAACGCGGTTTGCTGGGACACTCGGACGCCGATGTAGTAGCACATGCACTGGCTGACGCTTGCCTCGGTGCACTACGCGCCGGTGATATCGGCGAACTCTTCCCCGATACGGACCCCGCGTTCGAAGGAGCGAATTCCATCGAGCTGCTCAGGCGTGTCGGCGATCTGGTCCGTGAACGTGGCTGGCGTGTTCACGATGCCGATTGCGTGATCGTCGCTCAAGAACCCAAACTTTCGAAGTATCGCGACCTCATGCGCGAGAACCTTGCCGGAGCCCTCGGTATCAGAATCGATGCTTTGGGTTTGAAGGCCACTACTACCGAACATCTCGGCTTTGAGGGAAGAAAAGAAGGTATAGCCGCACAAGCCGTCGTTCTCTTGGTAGACTGTCACTGATGATTTTTCATATCTGGTCGCAAAGTATGCACAGACATGTTGGCAGATCACGCATAAGGAGTAGCTATGTTCGCAAGGATGAGAGAAGATATCGCAGCTGCAAGGGGCAATGACCCGGCGGCTCCTTCCGTACTCACCGTCCTCGTCTGTTACTCTGGCGTCCACGCGATCTGGGCACATCGTTGGAATCATTTCGTATGGAGCCTCGGATTCAAATTCCTTTCCCGTTGGGGGTCGCAGATAGCACGCGCCATGACCGGCGTCGAGATCCACCCCGCTGCACAGATCGGTCGCCGTTTCTTCATCGACCACGGTATGGGCGTGGTGATAGGGGAGACCACCATAATCGGTGATGACGTCGTACTCTACCAAGGAGTCACTCTTGGGGGGACGGGTAAGGAAACCGGCAAGCGTCACCCCACGATCGAAGACGGCGCGGTTGTCGGCGTAGGCGCCTCTGTGCTCGGAAACATCACTATCGGTAAGAACG
>JAAXUU010000319.1 GCA_013335845.1 Actinomycetota bacterium | reverse complement strand
GTCCTGCCGGGAGGGGATGATTAGATTTTCTCGAGCACGGTTTTCGCTGCTACGTAACCGGATATCCAACTCATCGCATTGCCTGCGAAAGGACTGGAGTTCCAGAATCCACCGTAGTCACATTCTCCTGCAAGACCGCCTGCGGTCGTGAAGTTTGCATAGAGACCGGGAATTGGTGAACCATCCGGCTTCATTACGTTGAGGTCGGGGTATACACGAAGGCCAACCATCGTCTTGCCGATAGACCCTCCGATAATCGCTGCGTAGTACGGGGGGTCTTGCACGGGGATGAGCCATGTCGGGTCGTAGGGGGTTGCGAGTTCGTCGTCGACACCTTTTGCACAGAGTGCATTCCAGTTTTCGACTGCCGTCTTCAACACCTCGCGGTCGAGAAGGAGCATGTCGGCTAATTCCTCAAGCGTGTCTGCTTTCTTAACAGCTCCACGCTCAACCGCTTCGTCTACTTCGCCCAACCAGTCAGTCGACACCAGCCCGCTCGTGTCGACAAGCATGTCTGCTTCGTCTTCGGTAATCGGCTTTCGGCAGGTGTCGCCTCCAAGTTCCTGGACGATCGAGGGTCTGAGCTTCCAGATGCTCTCTGGGAAGTTTGAGTCGCAAATGGAATAAACACGGTGACCGACGCGCGACATCCATGCGGCGCAGTTTGGCAGATCTCCTAGATTGTTATAGGGGTTCGGCTCATAGTTGATAGCGGTCGAGTAATAGGGGACACGGCTGCCCAGCTTGTCGATAATCAGCCAGGGATTGTGGAAAAGCTGTCTTTCGCCGTGCCAGAAGTAGTGCCAGTACTGACCATCGCCACCGGAAATCGACTCATCGATTGCGCCTTCGTGGCAGCTCCAGGAATCATAACCGGAAATATCGGCACCTACGCCAAGCCCCATGCGGAACGCCTCGCCCGTATGGTAGGGCATCGGCCCTCCCTGGACGGCACCTTCATAGGCACTGGGCAGGTACAATCTCAATAGGTCTTTGTTCATTCCGATTCCGCCTGCGCAGAGAATAACGCCGCGCGTGCCCTTGATATAGAATTCGTTGTTGCTGTTGTCCTTTGCTTTGATACCGACTATGGTGTCACCGTCTTGCACGAGAGCTATGCATTCTGTGCTCAGCTTGAAGTCGACACCCGCTTTGATTCCGCATTGCTCAACCGCATCGATGATATTCTTCATGCCCATGACGTGGTTTTGGCGGCCTTCGGCAATATCGATGTTGCTCATGTCAAGGCCCATCCCACATACGATGTTCGTGCCTTCTTGGTCGCATAGCCAGTCAAGTGCTTCACCTGCGGTCAGAACGAGGTTCCTCACAAGATTATCGTCCACTGAATACTGGTGCTGTTTTGCATATTCGCGTAGGAATGCATCGATATCGAGTGGGTATGACGGCCACCCGTAGTTCTTTTCGTTCTGTACCCTTGCACCACCGAAAATGTTCACCAGGTTGCATGCGTGGAGGGTTGCGCCGCCCACAGTCGCTTGTTTCTCCAGCGCGATCACGTTGAGTCCCTGCTGGGCAAGATACGTTGCTGCGGCTAATCCTCCTCCGCCCATGCCGACGACGACTACGTCTGCCTCTGCATCCCATGCACTGGGGACAGCCTCGGGTGGAATAGGCGCAGCATCCGGTCGTCTTGTATCGGAAATCAGGCTCCCGAGCAGGGTATCGTCTTCGCTAGCTGAAGCAGTGGCTTCATTAGACGTAGACGCACCGGAATTGGGCGACGCGCAACCTGAAAGCGCGCCCGCTGCTGCCGTAGCGCCTACAATAATCGCTCCCCCCAGGAACGTCCGGCGAGTGACTCCATGATCTTCATTGATTGGTTCCATTTCTTGTCCTTCCCAACATTTCGAATAACGTTTGGAAAACTCCTCGTGCAAAGTATTGATAGTTGAGGATTTTTGAACAAGAAATGGAAAATGGAGCGCATGCCATGGTGGAACGCCGGCCGCTCATTTGTGATGAATTTGGAATAGAAATGGTGAAATGTTCCAAAAAATTTGCCCAAGAACTTGCTAGCTGATTTTTGAATCTTCCATTTCTTCTTCCGCGAGCGTTGAAAGTATGAAGGCATTGAAGTTGAAATGGTCTGAGGGTTTGGGATTGACAGGTTCGTTTATCAGCTTATGCAAGCGCGCGGGGATACAGGAGTCCAGAAGCACTGCTAATTCCGATGGCGTCGCGTCGATTTCGTCTGCTAGCCATTTTGCCGCCGTATTGGCTCCTGCCATAGCCGTGTAATTGATTTGGAAACTTAGCTCTCTATCAATCTGGATTCCCTTGTAATCCTCGAGTGTTGTCGTAAGAAACGCGATGTACTCCCGTTTTCCGACCTTGTCGGCGGAGAGTTGGTCTCGAGTCATGGTGGATGATCTTATCAAGTCTTTGAAATGAAGAAATCCCTCGTGGGTGATCTGAAGTCCCTCAACGCATGTGAGAGTTCTGCCAATCTGTTCTAGGCCGACATGCAGAGTAAACTTTTGAGCCCATAAGGGTATCTCGTATTTATCGGGAAATATGCGGTAG
>JAAXUU010000071.1 GCA_013335845.1 Actinomycetota bacterium | reverse complement strand
ATCCAGGTAAAGGACTACGACATGTGTTACCAATGCAGCGGATGCGGGAGATGCCAAGAGAACGGCGATGCCGGTCTTCCCAAGAAATGCCCGCGATGCAATAAACTCATAGAAGATGACATCCGTCTCTGTCCGAGCTGCGGAATGTATATCCGCCCTGCCAGCGGCAGTATCAAAACCGGCAAATAAAAGGTTGCCACGCCGTCAAAAATCGCTCCTCTTGACGGCGTGGCAACCGATACGTCCAGTTCGTGCAGGGTGCCCGGTTTGTACAGTGAAACTGGTTTGCACGAACTTCTCAACCATTGACAGCCAAACGCTCGTTGCTAAGGGATGAAGACCGTAGCCGTCTTTCCTGCGAGTTTCATTCTCTCGGTGATCTGATCCACGGGAATCACTTCTATGCACTGGGCTAGACAGTGATGGACGCACGTGGGATCCTCACCTCTCTCCCTCCTGTCGGCGCAAAAATCACATAGGTCAGAGGGAACGGGAACATAATTCCACATCCACTTGCCATTCAACTTGACGGGACCCATCTCGGCAACCTTTATTCCCCACTCATCAAGAGGGATGTTGTGCTCAGTACGACAGGTAACCTCGCAGACATGACAATTGGTACAATATTTGTAGTCGATAAACAAGGCATAATCGCTCATTTTCAAAAACCTCCTTTGCTGATATTCAAGAGTCTAACCCTGAAGACTTTCAACTTTGACGATCTTGCAGTTCACGCACTTATACGGAGCGCCGAAGCCCATCTTGCCGTTCTTCGCATGCGGAACCAAGCTGTTGACACTTGACTGCCAAACACCATAGAGATTAGGCTCTTCGCCGTCTTGCTCCGGATACCACCAACCGTGTGTTCCGTGTACAACCCTGGGATCGACGATCGGTGAGAGATGCGCCTTCTCAACCGCATAACCGAGTGAGTTCTCTATGCGCACCCAATCCCCTTCTTCGATACCGTACTTCGCGGCTGTATCGGGATGTATCTGGACTATCGCATCCGGTGTGATCGCGCGCAAAGAAGGGATCTGACGATGCTCTGAGTGGAAGGAAGTGGTCACTCTGCCGCCCATGGTGAATACCAAAGGATACATGTCCGCTTCTTCCGGCCTGCTGATGAAACTATAGGAAGGCTCTTCGTAATAGGGCAGCGGGTCCTCGCCCCAGTCCTCATAGAGGCTTGATTTCAACTCGACAAGACCGGTCGGGGTGTTGAATCCTTGTTCTCCATCATTCCTCAACAAGCCTTTCTCGTACTTCCTGTACTCGAACTTCTGTTGCATAAGACTCATTTCCTGAAGCTGCGGAAATGTGATTCCAAGTTGCGGCTCGATCTGTGCCGTGAAGAAGTCGGAGATAGTCTCCCAAGGCCAGGCCTTCGGGTTGAGACGCTTGCCAACCAAGAAGTCGATTTCGAGGTCGGACCTACAATCGCCAACGGTAACAGCTTTATTCATACTGGCGACCATATGGGTGTTACGGCCGAAGTGCGGCAACACGATACCGTCGTGCTCGGCAAAACTGGATACAGGCAAGAAAAGGTCGCATAGACCCATTGCCGTAGGTGTCATGAAGATATCCTGACAAACGTTGAACTCAAGTCTTCTGAGCGCGCTGAACCAACGCTTCGGTTGGGCGGCTGCGGTGTTTGCGATGAGGTTGCTCGAGTAGAACCATGCCATCTTGAGAGGATAGGGTTCCTCGGTTTCCAACGTGTCCAAGATGCGGTCCGGATGGGCGATGACATGTGCAGCGAGGAAGCCTTTGTATCGTGGGTCTGAGATCTGCTTCTCGAGCATTCCGGGAGGTAGCTGTTGCGCGCACTCATAGCGCCACTTGCCCATAAAGCTCGCGGGCTTTGACAAGGTTATGCCACCGGGGACGTCGAGATTACCGGTAATCGCAGCAAGTGCGAGGACGCAGTGTCCTGCCTGGACTCCATTGGCGCTCGTATCGATTGCAAGTCCCCACATGATCGATGAAGGATGGCTGGTTGCAAATGCGCGTGCTGCAGCTTGGATGGTTTCCTTGGGGACCCAAGTGATCTTCTCGACTTTTTCAAGAGGATATTCGGCTGCACGTTCTGCCAGTTCTTCAAAGCCGAAGCACCAATTCTCAACGAACTCATGATCGTAAAGATCTTCTGAGATGATCACATTCAACAAACCAAGGCCAAGTGCGGAGTCGGTTCCGGGACGCAATTGCAGATGATAATCCGCACGAGTTCCCAACCAAGTGAGACGGGGATCGATGGTTATGAACTTCGAGCCACGCTTCATCAGGTCGATGAGGCTATGACCGAAGAAGCCGTCCGGGTTTGAGAACAGCGGGTCTTTACCCCACAGAATGATATATTTAGGAACTTCATAGCGTGGGTCATCGTATCGATCAGGGAAATATGCCGCGTAGTCCAGTTCAGGATAACCGGCACCGAGTAGGAAGTCCGCCACGCTGGCACGGGGGCCGTAGCAAGAGTCACCGCTCATGGGGAAGCAGGAGTTCGGGGTACCGAGCGCTGCATAAGCTAGCGGCGTTTTGTATAGTGTGGCCTCGCGACCCGTTCCTTGAAACGCAACTATAGCCTCGGCGCCGTAATTCGCTTTGATATAATTGACCCGTTCCTCGATGATATCCAACGCCTCATCCCACGAGATCGGTTTCCATGCATCCTTGCCACGATCGGCTGGGTCACGATAGAGAGGTGTCAAGATTCGATCCTCATGATAGATATACTCAGGCAGGGTCAGGCAACGAACGCAAAGTCGTCCGTTGGTAATGGGGTGGCTCGCGTCGCCTTCCACATGTACAACCTTGCCATCTTTGACTGTGAGAAACATACCGCATCCTACCGGATGGTCACCTGGAGGTGACCAAGCGCAGGTGCGAATCTTAAATGTGCCGTCTTCACAGTCAGTTCTTAATTCGGACATAGTACCCTCTCTTTCCTTGATAATTTCAGTTTCATTGAAACCGCATTCCGATTACCGATCATGTCTCGTTTAAGCCTTGGGAGACATGGGTGGAGCAGCTGGAACCTTGGGAGCTGCCGGCACCCCGGGGGTCTTCGGCGCTCCGGGTGCTCCGGGAGCCATTGGGGCCGATGGAGCTGCCGGAGCCATAAGCGACAGGGATGGATCCTCGATCGGTTCTCTGCAGAACGGGCATTTTGACGGTAATACCCCCTGTGCCCGATTGACTCTTTTACCACAATTGGGACACTGTATAGGCCCCAATCCTGCGTCAGCCTCTGCTGGTCTAAAACACATATTCACTCCTCTCATATACACGTATGATTCTTTGCGCGTCTCAATTCAGATACCCGCCAGGGATTTTGAATGTTTCCATAATAGGCTCTCGGCTAGTGCGAACAGAAACAATGATTTAGCATTCCAAATGGTTGAATAGCGCATATTTATCAGTTAGTATTGGAATAGTTCTATTTCTGTTCTGGACTCTGGTTTTATCGAAAGTACAGGGAATTTTATGCAAATTGAAGTACTGAAAGAGTTTGTCATATTCACCCGATATTCGAATTTCACTAAAGCTTCAGAAGCTTTGAATATGACGCAATCCAATCTGAGCAAGCACATGCAACAATTGGAAAATGAATTAGGTTTCACGTTGATCGTCCGCAGCAAGAAGCTGACACTGACTCCCGCAGGCAGTCATTTTTTGAATAGGATCCATGCAATGCTAGGTTCCTTTGATGACCTTGTCGTTGAATGCCAGCAAATCCAAGCCAAACATAACAAGGAGCAGATTATTCAAGAACCGCCGTACCCGGATAAGGCGGCGGAATGCTATTATCGCTATGTTGAAGATTTTAGAGAAAGTAATCCTGACGCCCCCGTGAGGTTCATGCGGATGCGGCGTAGATATCCGAAGGAGAACCTCAAGTACGGCAAAGTCGACCTCGCCTTAGTCTATGAATGCGGAGATACCGCAGAAATCGAGTCGCGGTATGACCAAGAAGGGTTCATTGCAAAATTCCTCACCGAAGAACCGGTGGTGCTCTGGTGCAGTAAGCACCACAAATTCAGTAAAAGAAAATCACTGACGATCGATGATTTAAAAGGAGTCCCCATCATGACTCCTCACGGTACCTATTCCCCAACACGGTACGCTATTATCGATTATTGCAAGAATCACGGATTCGACCCCGTATTGAATGTGTACAAAACGGATCTACAGAGCGAATTCATGTTCGCGGATGTTCCCGAAAGCGTATATCTTTTCCCGGCTCGTATGCAGGAGGATTTGCGGCTGAGCATCCGTGGCGATATGGTCTTCGTCCCCTTCAAAAACGATAGCTTCAAGATTAAATCTTTTGCCGTGACGAATAAAGCCGACAAAAACATTTCGGATGACAGTGATACACCTGTTGTGAATGAAGAATTCGAATGGTAGTCGGTACGCGCAGAATATCCTTATAGAGTGTTTAGATAGAGCGAGAACAGCACCAATAGCACCGACAAGAATATCGCGACTGTATCATTCCCTGCGATGGGATAATCCTTATACCCACTCGTGCGGTTTCTCAAGTGGAAACCCCGAACCTCCGCGGCTATGGCGCTGCTGTTGATCTTCTTGACCGACGAGATGAGCAAGGGAACGCAAAGCGGCAGGATGAGACCCAATTTCTTGAAGATGTTCTTGGTATCGAACTCGACTCCGCGCGAGGTTTGCGCCTCCATGATACCGGCCATCTCATCTGCGAAAATCGGGATGAAGCGGATGGCGGTTGTGAAGGTGAACGCATATTGATAGGGTACGTTCAGCTTCTTGACCAGAGCGTTCGACAGGTCGCTCATCTGTGTGACGCTTAAAAGCAGCGCCAACGGCATAGTTGCGCCGATGATCTTCAAAACGACCTTAGCAGCGAGGACAACACCGTCTAAGGTGATGTCCAAACCGAATGGAAGCGGAACCAGAACCGTACCTGAGTGCACGAAGAGAACCTGGATGATGAACAGGAATATCGATATCTTCACAAGGCCTTTCAACAACGAAACAGCCTTATCGAATACATGACCCACCGCGCCGAACACTAGGTCGATACCGATGATGCCGACAAGGAATATCAGGTTGTTCGATGCGAAGCATGCAATGCAGATGCACAACGACAGGATGATCTTCGTGATGGGATTAAGGCGATGCAGGATACTGTCACCGGCGACATAGTCAAGGAAGCCTCTCATCTAGACCGCCTTCCTTGCTTTGACGATATCCACTATCTGTTCAACCGTATCCGCTTGCTCGAATTGGCCGCCGAGCTCGGTGGCCAATTCGATGATCTGCGGTGGAAGAAGTGATGCAGTCTGCATCGCGAACGTGTCCCTGAAAACCTCATGGGCATTACCGTCTGCGATGATCTGCCCAGCAGCCACGACGATGACGCGTTTAGCGTAGTCGAGTACGAGTTCCATGTCATGGCAAACCATGATGATAGTCGTTCCCGTCTCGTTGAGGGCTGTGACTTTGTCCATGATATGGATGCATTCGCGGTAGTCGAGACCTGTCGTCGGCTCATCCAAGATGATGATTTCAGGTGCGACGGCGATAATCGATGCAAGCGCGATTTTCTGACGTTCCCCACGGCTTACGCTGAACGGGTCCCTCGCGCCGTCGAAACCGAAGTCCTCGATGATGTCCGCAACCGTTGCGTCGATCTCCTCTTGAGGTAACTCAAGGTTCTTGAAACCGAAGGCGATTTCCTCGGCGATGGTATTACAGCAGATCTGACGGTCGGGATTTTGGAAGAGGAGACCCACCCGTTTCGCGAGCTTGCTCGTCTTGTTGGTGTGTGTACTCAGGTCATCGACGAAAACCTCGCCCACCCCGGGCTTCAGCAAGCCGTTCATCAGACGAAGCATAGTCGACTTACCTGCACCATTCGATCCGACGATTGCAACGAACTCGCCCCGTTCGATTGAGAAGTCGACATCACGCAGAATCGTCACGGTGGGGGTATAGGAAAAGGATACATCCTTGAATGTGATCATCGCTATATCCCCTCTATCATCGCGCGCGCTTCGGGCACGTTTTTGCAGACTTCCCCATTGCCGAGTCCCTCACTGTTCAGCCTGTTCGAAAGTGTCGCCACGCGCGGGCTGTTCACGCCGACTCGATCGAGGACATCTCCTTGCTTGAGTACGTCTTCGACGCTGCCGTGCAGAACAATCCCGCCATCCCCCACAACCACGAGACTCCGGGCGAATTCGCAGAGCAGCATGATCTTCTGTTCGACGATGACGATGGTGATGCCGAAATGGTCGCTCAGTTGCTTGAGGATTTCGAACACCTGACGCGAACTTTTCGGGTCGAGTTCGGATGTCGGTTCGTCGAGCACGAGGATCTTCGGTTTGAGCGCGATGATGGCCGCGAGGGCGACCTTTTGCTTCTGGCCGCCGGAAAGCGAAGCGATGTTGCGATGACGCAACTTCTCGATTCCAATCTCACCCAAAGCGAACTGGATTCTCTCATCGATCTCTTCTTTGGAGAATCCGAAATTCTCAAGGCCGTAAAGCAGCTCATCTTCCACAACCGAGCTAACCATCTGGCTGTCGATATCCTGACAGACACTCCCCACAAGGCGGGAAATGTCTGTCAGGCTCGTTTCGATCGTGTCGCGTCCGTCGATTTCCACGGCTCCGTAGAAATCGCCTTTATAGTAGTGCGGGATGATACCGTTGATCGCATAGGTGAGCGTCGACTTGCCTGTGTTGGCAGACCCTATGATTCCGAGGAAGTCCCCTGTTGGAATCTCGAGGTTCACGTTGGACAGCACCGGCTTGGTGTCACCTGCATATTGA
>JAAXUU010000070.1 GCA_013335845.1 Actinomycetota bacterium | reverse complement strand
CATCTCCCCTTACTTCACAAAACGCTTTGACCGATGTTGGTCGTTTTCCATAGTCCGTCCCATTCCATCGCTTCGCATTTCTCAAGACGGTCGACGAAATATCCAGAGAAACGTCTTGGCGCCTGGCACCTCGCCTCTGCGTCGATCAACAGATCCAAGGATTGCTTGTCGCGGGGTTCCTCCGCGCAATACTGCAGAATGAGTTTATAGACGTCCAAATACTCGGGCTCTTTATCCAGAAGTGCTTCGAGTTCCTTCGACGGAATGCAGGCGTCCGCGTAGGCGATACCATCAACCGTAGCAACCCAAGCGCCTTCTTCGCGTTTGGCTACCGTGAGATATTGTCCGTCGTCGTTGCCTTCTTCACCCTCGATAGCCTTTCCTTGGATGTACTCGATCGCTCCTGCAAGTTCGAGCATCTGACGAATGACAACGGGAGTGTAGACCGAATGGTTGTGGGCTTGAAGCTCATCGATTTTCCCATCGCATTCCGAAACCAATTTCGGTTCACGGCAGAAGTCGATGAACGACAGCAGGACTTTGCGCCGCCCCGGCAGGCCGACGATGAGTTGATCCATTTTTTCTTTGGGAGTGAGATCCGGATCGGAATAGGATATCGCACCTTCTATCGGCTTCTCCAACTCTCCGATATATTCCCAAGCTTCTTTTTCTTCTTCCCCGTCCACCTCGATGAGTTCAGATTCCGCAAGCGGATCGTAGTCATCAGTTATATATGTATCTAATGCGAGTTCCAAGACGCCTCCCTACCCAAACCGGAGTTCAATGTAGGTGAAAGCATAGAGCTTGCCCGGAAATGCATTTCATACTATTCCTATGATTTTGGCATCTAATCCTTTCTCGAAGGCTATCCATTCGAGAAAGCGTGCATTTCGTATCATACTGAGAATTTGATTGTCCTCTTTTTATGAGGAAATGGTGTCTATAACGGAGCGAACCGAGCTTTCGCCGCCGCTTCGAATCGGAGCAGCGATCCGTTGAAGATCTGAAGTTTATTCTAATGAACCCAGAGGATGATTCGAAAGAAATCAGAGAGTGATCCCGCTCCGTAGAACCCGTAACTCTTCATCGGAGAGGGAACGTTTCAACTCTATGGCGCGATTGCGGACGAAAGGTAAAAGCCGACCGGCTTCTTCGGGTGTTATCGGCGAACCGAAACCATCGAACTTCATCGTCAAGGTATGTCGGCCCGAGTGCTTTCCCACTACGATCGAACGCGTTGCGCCCACCTCGCTCGGAGCGAAGGCTTCGTAGGACGCCGGATTCTTTATGACTCCGTCCGCATGGATACCGGCCTCATGTGCGAACACGGTACGGCCGACAATCGGTTTAGCCGATGGAACCTCACGTGCGGAAGCCGCCATCACGTAGCCCACGATTTCCGTGAAGCGTCGCGTGTCTTGGCTCATGGTCATTCCCTCTATGTGGCGTAGCGCCATGACCAGCTCTTCCAGGGGGGCGTTCCCTGCACGTTCACCCAGACCGCCGATCGTCGTGTTGGCCCACGTAGCGCCCGCGTGAAGCCCCGCGAGCGTATTTGCAACAGCCATCCCGAAATCGTTGTGGGTATGCACTTCCAACTCGAGATCGGTTTCCGATCGCAAGCTATGGATGGCACTGTACATACGGAATGGGTCCATGATACCGACCGTATCACAGAATCTCAAGCGGTTCGCACCCTCCGAAGCGGCCGCCTTCGCATACTCGCAGAGAAACGAGAGCTCCGTGCGGGATGCATCTTCGGCACCGACGGAGACATAGACTCCTGTTTCTTTGGCGAGTGCTACACAACGCTTGATCGTCGCCAAAACCCAGGTGCGGCTCTTTCCGAGCTTCGCCTGCAGATGGATATCACTTGTTGGGAGCGAAATGGCTATAGCGTCGACTCCGCAATCGAGCGTCTGCCTGATGTCCCTTGGGATAGCTCGGCTCCAACCGGAAACGGATGCCCTAAGTCCCATGTGTGCTATCTCTTCCACCAAGTCCCGCTCGGCACCGCCCATCGCAGGGATACCGGCCTCTACCTGATCGACCCCGACCTCATCGAGCATACGTGCGATAGTCAGTTTCTCTTCCCGAGAAAACACGACATGGGCCGTCTGTTCGCCATCTCGCAAGGTCGTATCGTCGAAGCGCACTGCACCCAAGTTCGAGGCGAGGGGTAGTGGCAATGCCGGGGTGGAAGCATATGTCCCATCTTGATTCGGTTGTGGCGCCATATCGTGAAGCTGCCCTAACTTGTCCATGCTAAACACCGCGCCTTCCCACAGAGAAGGTTCTTCTTCAGAGGTCCATCTTCTGGCTGAAAATCACTGTTTCCGCAACCGCCTTGAGTGTCTTACCGGAATCCATCGCGGCTTTTTGGAGCTTTGAAAAAGCTTCCGGTTCACTCATGCCCTTGGTCATCAGAATACCCTTGGCGCGCTCGACCAGCTTCCGCGTCTCCAACCGCGCCTGCAGATCACTCACTTCATCCGCCAGCATCGTCGCTTCTACGAAGCGGGCAACCGCTATTTGGAGCGCAGGCAAGATATCCTTCTCGGAAAAGGGTTTGACGATATATGCCATCGCACCGAGGTCCTGAGCCTGCTGTATGATTTTCGACTGTGAGAACGCAGTGACCATGATGAATGGCGCGATCCGCTCGTCTTTGAACTCCTCGAGAACCTCGAGGCCGCTGCTTGAATGTAGTTGCATATCGAGGAACACGCAGTCCGGCTTCGTTGCGCGAATCATCGCGATGGCGCTCTGTGCATCGCGCGCTTCCCCGACCACCTCGTGACCGTTGTCACGTAGGATCTCACAAAGGTCGAGTCGGATGATGGCTTCATCCTCTACGGTTACGATCCTCATACCTCCCCACCCCCTTCGCTATCTGATACGCCATCTGAAGCAGGAATGACTATCCTGAAGAGAGCACCGCCCGCCTTGGAAGATCCGTATTCCAGCGCTGCTCCGAGATCGTCTTCGATCATCGCCTTTATGAGGGTGAGCCCGATGCTTTGCGTGCCATCAAGCGAGAAATCCTCAGGCAGACCGCGTCCGTTGTCTGTGATGCTTACTTCTATTTCACGAGCCGTACGTCGGAACATCACTTCGATACGACCCTCCGGCTGTCCTTCGAAGCCATGCTCTATGGCATTTTGAAGCATCTCGGTAAGGGCGATAGCGAGACTCGACGCGCTGTGGGCGTCCATGCGTCCTGCGTCGCCGTGTACCCCGATACTGAATTCCCCACCATAAACACCCGTCATGGAGAGGCGCACGCGATCGGCGACCGTACGCGCCATCTGCGCGATATACACATGCTCATCTTCCGATACCGAAAGCATTTCATGCACAACGGCCATCGCTTCTATACGCATGGTCGCTTCGGTCAGAGCCGCTCTCACAGAATCGTTCTGACTTCTCCGCATCTGGATACGCAACAGTGATTCGATCGATTGCAGGTTATTCTTCACTCGGTGGTGCATCTCCCTGATGGTCGCCTCTTTTACCCGCAATTCCCTTTCATGGGCACGGTGCCGCGAGACATCTTCGACCAAAATGATCCCACCCTGTACGAAGGGTACGAATCGACGGTAGTGCACTCGGTCTCCGACCTGCACATCACCGGCCACGCATTTCTTATCCTTCAGCAGGTCGGCGATAAGTTCTATCTCTTCCTCCGGCAGTCCCTTGATCCCGTACAGGGTTTCCGCGATCGCGCCTTGGGCTTTACGTAAGATGCCCGCAAGGTTGGGGCTCGAATAGTTCACATTCCCGAAATCGTCGAGGATGCAGATCCCATCACCGGCTGAACGCGTCGTGGAAAATGGCCTGTCGGTATCTTTGTAGGAGAGGATCCGCGTTCCCAGGAACTCGTTAAGCGCAACCGCGGCACCGATGAACGCATCTTCCATCGGTCCGAGACAATCGTAGATGATCGCGGGGATGTCCCGCGCGATCACCGCATAGGTCTCGGAAAGGCCGATGGGATACGCATGCGTTGAAAACGATACCGCATCTTTCACCCTCTGCAAGCGCTTTCCCTTTTGTAGCGCCCCTTTGGAAAAACACGCGTTGATCTCTTCATCGCGAACGACCGCGAAATCACCGACCGAGCGAGCGGGGGCAAGGATGGCGGCTGTGGCCGGTTGTGCTGTCGCCAGCACTTGATATCCCTCTTCCGTGGCAACGAATAAAGATGTCATGCAGCAGCCAAGATCTGCGAGAAGTTGAAGGTTATCGTATATATTCGATATATGTGTCTGTTTGTCTATCATAGGATTCGCCTTTCACTCATTGGTCCCCCAATTGTAAAAGCGTCCTGTTTCAAGCATATTGCTAATGTATAACGCTTCTGCCGAACACACCGTGTACGGCAGAAGCGTTATAGGGGGATTCGACGCATCGCCGATTCCGGAACTTTATGAACTCAGCGCCTCGCCGGCACCGGATAGCGGGGTCGCGACACCGCGTGCAGCCTCAAGTACGGCGTCTTCGACACGGTCACAGGTTGCGATCGGAACGATGTTTCTCTGTAGAAGCTCCCGGCTCGGCGCGTGACCTATACGCAGGGCCAATACCGCAACACAATCGGATACGGTCTTCAAAGAACCGTCGAGCTTGCTTTTCTTATCGGTGCTATCGCAGTCGTCTGCGCCGGTACAATAGGTCTCGACGTCGCGACTCTCCAGGTAACGCACGCTCGCGCCGTCCGATTGGTAGATCGCGAACGCACTCGCATGTCCGAAGTGTTGATCCACCACCATCCCCCCACGCGTTGCGACAGCGATCTTGACGGTGCGCGAAGCCGGCAGATGCTTAGCGCGTACATCGCGATCGGCAGCGACCTCGGCACGGCGTGAAGCAGGATTCGCAGTAGCCGCCTTCTCTTTTGCGGACTCCGGCGTGCTGAGCAGATGCGATATATCCTCGAAAATCTTCCCTGCTGCGTCAGCTCTGCATTGTTGGCAATGATGCATCTGCTTGATGTGTGTGGAGCACCTCATGCGAACACCGCGCAGCGTGTGCATGTCCACTTGGGGGAGATGCTCGAACGCACTTCCCTCCACCGGGATCATCTGCATGATATTGCAGACGAACGCACCGAGTTCGGCAGCCTTCTTGGCAACCTCCTCGACGTGGGTATCATTCACGCCCGAAATAAGCACCGTGTTTACCTTCACGATGAGGCCCATCTCTATAAGGATCTTGATACCCTCGATCTGGTTGGAAAGGAGCACCGCTGCCGCAGCCTCTCCCGTGTAGGTTAACCCATCGAGACGGGCGTACTTGTAGATCTTGGCGCCTATCGTGGGGTCCACCGCATTCATGGTGACAGTGACGTGCGTCACTCCCAAGTCGGCGATCTCTCGTGCATAGCGCGGAAGCAGAAGACCGGTGGTGCTCAAGCAGAAGGTGACGTTCTCGTCCTCCGCACGGATAAGTTCCAAAGTCCTACGGGTGTTCTCGAAATCAGCCAAGGCATCGCCGGGGCCGGCTATCCCGACCACGGTAAGGTTCTCGATCTTCTCCCGTGCCTCAACATAGCGATCGCGCGCCTGCTCGGGAGAGAGCACCGTGCTGGTAACACCCGGTCTGCTCTCGTTGGGGCAATCGAACTTGCGGACGCAATAATTGCATGAGATGTTGCACTTCGGTGCTACCGCGAGGTGTATACGCGCGTTGGTCGAAGAGCACCCTTCCGAGAAGCACGGGTGGGTACCTGTATCGATACGCGGTTTGACTGCGCTGCCGGAAGCGAGTACCTGTTCCTTCTGGTGCATCTTCGAGTGCGTCTGAAGGTTCGGCTGCGAATGCAGGATCTTCTCCTGCTCGAACGACGATTCCTCGAAGAAGGACTGCTTGATGGCTTCCCTGAAGGAGCCCACTTTACGTTGCAAGAGAGCATTCGTGATGCGGTCCAAGAGGATCAACGACCCCTCGTATCCCATCGTACGCACACGTTGCCCCCCGATATGGTCGTGTATGGGAAATGCACAACGGACAAGCGGAATGGCTCGGGACTCTTCAATGCGGCGGGCGTCAGATGAGCCTATGAGCACATTGGCTCCCAGCTCGACGGCAAGGCGCTCGATATCGCCGAAGTCCGCTTCGTCGATGACTTCATAGGAATCAACCAGGAGGCGCGCTGCCAGTTCATCGAGATCTTCCTTGATCGTCTCATGCAACGTGAGACACTTGGTTCCGCATGCCACCACCACGGGCATGATGCCCTCTTCGCAGCACATACGAACCATCGCGACGATGAAATCGGGTTCGCCGAAAACAGCAGCACGACCCTCTGCATTGTACTTGTGCGAGTCGACCATCGCATCGATATAGCGGCCCCGCTCCATTGAAAGACGCTGCCTGAATGCACCGATCTTCTCCCTGCTCGATGCATATGCATTCTTGGCGATGCGCAGACTATGGCCCACTGCATTCGAGCGCTCGGCCTGTTGCTCTGCGAACCAAGCCAGCACCTCGACCAACGCATCGATATCGCGAAGACCGACGGGTGTATTCAAACGCGTATAGGGGACTCCGTGGTTCTCCAAAAGGTAGACTGCCGGAGAGTACTCATCCGCCACGAACGTCGACAGCTCGAGTGTATGACGCGCGCCGGCCATCTTTCGCACGTCCTTCATTGCTGTCCCCCCGCTTTTCAAGCGTGCGTACTCCTGCATGTGGGCACCATCGAGGGCATCCGAGCCATCCGGCAAGAAGATCGCATCGATACCGAAGCCTGCCACGAGATCTTTCAGATACCGCATATCCGCAGGACTCATGGGACCCGAAACGATATTCAATCGGGCGTTAGGT
>JAAXUU010000318.1 GCA_013335845.1 Actinomycetota bacterium | reverse complement strand
TTTTTTTTTTTCAGCTGAAGCGCTTATCTCCTATGTCGGGGAATCAACGGTCCGACTCGATAGCGAGCTGAAGAAAATCGCCACATCGCTCGGAGCGGGTGGTGTAGCGAAAAAGGAAGATATACGGAGTCTGGTGAGCAGAACCGCCGAGGTGAAACCTTGGGAATTCAGCGATGCATTGGCGGCCCGTGACGTTTTGGAGTGCGAGCGCATCCTTTCGCATATGAAAGGGCAATCCTCCTTCGGTCTTCTCGCCTTGTCGCTATCCAGAATCCGCGATCTCATCGCCACGAAGGCACTCGAACGGCGCGGTGACATCGGGTCGCTGGCTTCGGTCCTGGGTCGTCCAGACTGGCAGGTGCGTAATTATCGTCATTGGGCTTCACGTTATTCATCGGTTGAGCTGCGCATGGCACTTATCTCGGGTGCAGATACGGAAAAAGCTATGAAATCGGGAGCCGACGCCGATCTGGTATTCGAACGATGGATACTCTCGATACTAGATCGCGGCGCGAAATAGAAATATTCGGTACATTATCGCTCTTTGCATACCATTTGCATAAGAGAAAGTGTAAAGCTCCGATGACAAATGCAAGATGCTATGTTAGACTAGCAAGGTTCGTGTAGCAGCCCCACTGCGACACAGGGACAGAATGAATTGAAAGGAACTAATCAAAGTGGCGAATATTAAGAGTCAGAAGAAGCGCAATCTTACCAATGAGAAAGCTCGAATCCGCAATCGTGCGGTGAAAAGTGAACTCAAAACTGCTGTTAAGCGTGTTGACGCTGCGGTAGTTGCCGGCGATGCAGAACTCGCAAAGCAGCAAGCCGTTCTTGCTTGCCGTTTGCTCGATAAAGCTGCTTCCAAGGGCATAATCCACGCGAACCAAGCTGCAAACCGCAAGTCCGGCGTTATGCGCCTTGCGAACGCAGTACAGTAACTGAAAAAGGTATACCCGTTTCGGCACTATGCTTTATATTGACCGACTGGGGATGTGCAGTGAAAGGGGCCGGGGCGGACGGTCCCTTTTGTTTTCCCTCCGTAGTTCCGTTTACGATGAGCAACACCCGGTATCCGAAATGAATACTCAAACAAGATAGATGTCGGAATAATCATATGGTATACGATCCAAAACATATACGTAATTTCTCAATTATCGCGCATATCGACCACGGTAAATCAACACTTGCCGACCGTGTGCTTCAATTGACGCACACTATTTCGGAACGAGACATGAAGGAACAGGTGCTCGATTCCATGGATATCGAGCGCGAACGCGGGATAACCATCAAATCGCAGGCTGTGCGTGTCATGTACGAAGCCAAGGATGGGCAATCCTACCAATTCAACCTCATCGATACTCCGGGCCATGTCGACTTCACATATGAGGTATCGCGTTCACTTGCAGCATGTGAAGGGGCCGTTCTCGTCGTCGATGCAACCCAAGGTGTCGAAGCCCAGACGGTAGCGAATGCGCTCATGGCAATGAATGCGAATCTTGAGATCATCCCTCTCATCAACAAGATCGACCTTCCGGCTGCAGATCCCGAAAGGGTTCGCGGTGAGATCGAGGAAGGTCTAGCTATTCCCGCTGACGAAGCCATTTTGGCAAGTGGGAAAACGGGTGTAGGGGTACATGAACTACTTGAGGCGATCGTGGAGAAGATCCCTGCGCCAAATGGCGATCCCGATGCACCCTTGTGCGCGCTTATATTCGATTCGTATTTCGATGCCTATCGCGGTGTCGTAGCTCTCATCCGTGTCTTCGATGGGAAGATAAGCACCGGTATGAAGATCAAGATGCTTGCAACCGGTGTAGTAACGGATGTCGAGGAAATCGGTGTGCGCCGTCCTGCCAATGTTCCTATAGCTGAATTGGGCGTAGGGGAGGTCGGGTATCTGGTCTGTGGACTCAAAGACCCGTCACTTGTGAAAGTCGGCGATACGGTCACCCTTGCGAAAGGTGGAGTCGAGAAGGCCCTTCCGGGATACCGCGAAGTGAAGCCCATGGTCTTCACCGGCTTGTTCCCCATCGATGGTGACGATTATCCGAACTTACGTGATGCCCTCGACAAACTTGTCTTGAACGACCCTGCGCTCATATATATACCTGAGACGAGCCATGCGTTGGGCTTCGGTTTTCGCGTTGGTTTTCTCGGATTACTGCATATGGAAGTCATAAAGGAACGCCTTGAGCGTGAGTTCAATCTGGACCTCATTGCAACCGCGCCCAGCGTTGAATACCATGTGTACTGCAGTAATGGGGAAATGCTCGAACTTCATTCTCCTCAGGATATGCCCGATCCAAGCTCTATCGTGCGCATCGAAGAGCCGTACTTGACGGTTAAGATCTTGATTCCACCCGATTATGTAGGTGCTGCCATGGATCTCACCGTGAGTAAGCGCGGTACCTTCGTCGATATGCAGTATCTTTCTCCAACAACTATAGCTGATACAATTCTGGCCGCCGGTCTTTGAAAACCGGAATACGCTGGCGCACCTCGGCCACCAGGTCGGTTTCAATCGTGGCGGTTAAGAGCAGTTCCGACTCGCCGCCTTCGA
>JAAXUU010000317.1 GCA_013335845.1 Actinomycetota bacterium | reverse complement strand
CAAAGGGTTCCCACCGAAAAGCTCTACGGAGTGTGTGCAGTCAAGCCATGCTTCGTCCGGCCCGAAGGGTTCGACGAGGTCCGCGTAATCGTAATAGATAAGGCGTGCGAGGCGCGAGAACTTGAGGTAGAGTTCGTAATTCGGGGGAAGGATGACGAGCGAAGGACACTTCTCGCGTGCTTGCCAGAGCGCTTCCCCTGTTTTTATGCCGAAGCCCTTGGCGATCTGGTTCTTTGCCAGGATGATGCCGTGTCGCGCCTCTGCCGAGCCGCCGACTGCAAGTGGTTTGTCGCGCAGCTCCGGATGATACAGCGCTTCGACGTTAGCGTAGAAGCAGTTCATATCC
Organism: Actinomycetota bacterium; assembly: GCA_013335845.1. Taxonomy (GTDB): domain Bacteria; phylum Actinomycetota; class Coriobacteriia; order Coriobacteriales; family RUG844; genus JAAXUU01. Next base: position 2,222 of record JAAXUU010000317.1, on the reverse strand, counting down.
GAATGTAGGATGATCCGCGTTGAATCGAGCCTTTGCACTGTTCACCTCCTTGCGTCGTCGGGGATTGCAATTGTACTCGTAAGTGCGACATAAAGCGAACATATGTTCGTGTTTTTTGGCATTCGGAGATAAAAACACAATCGGCCCAGAGGAGCTTTGTGCGGGACACACCGCGTCGTGTTGTTTTCTGACGTTGTCGTGTCAGAAACACGAAGTCGCAAGCACAGAGAATATAATCCGTGAAAATGAAGAGTATATATATGGATTCGGTTCCGTGATACTCAGCAACGAAACCACGTGTTCGGACTGTGATAGGTAAGGTCTCTTTTGTAGTCGTCATTGAGGATGGTAAGCTAGGCGGGTGTCGCCTACGCGTCCCGGGTGGATCTTGCAACTGTAAACGGCTGGGCACGAAAGCAGGCATGAGAATACCGCTCAAAACGCTCGACTGGTTCCATCTTGCATCACGTGTGCCGAAATTGTGGATTTTTTCTATTGCACGGACTCCTCCGCAAGGGTATAAAAGGCGCTTCGCTTTATTTGCTTTTTCGAAGGTGCAGGTAGTAGTAATGTTCAATGTGATAAAGTCCTTACGTCTGTTTCTTGTGGGAAAGGCTCTGCAGGATACGGAACAAGAATCGCAGAAGTTCGGTGTCGGGTGGGGTCTGCCGATACTTTCGAGCGATGCCATCTCTTCCGTTGCGTATGCGTGTGAGGAGATCCTGCTCATACTCATACCGGTTATGGGCGTTGCAGCTTACGCACCCACGCTTGGGGCCGTTGCGGCCGTCATCGCGGTGCTGTTCATACTCGTGTACTGTTATCGGCAGGCTATCGATCTCTATCCGCAGGGCGGTGGCGCCTATAGCGTAGCTCGGGATAACCTCGGCAGGGGTTCGTCTCTCTTCGCAGGAGCCGCCCTTATCATCGGATACGTTCTCACGGTCGCCGTGAGCGCCTGTTCCGGAACGGCCGCTATCACATCGGCGTTTCCCCAGGCGATTCCCTATAAGGTCGCGCTGACTCTCTTCTTCATCGCGCTGCTCACCATAGGCAACCTACGTGGTATCCGCGAGTCGTCGGTCCTCTTCGGCATTCCCGCCTATCTTTTCATCATCATCATCGTCTCGATGATCGTAGTCGGCATCGTAAAGGCGGTGGTGTTCGGAGTCACACCCGCACCTTCGTCTGCAGGTCTGCCTTCCCTTGGGTCGAATCTGACACTCGCCCTGTTCCTTATGGCCTTCTCGTCCGGCTGTTCGGGATTGACCGGCGTGGAAGCTGTGAGCAACAGCGTCCCCAACTTCAAGGAACCTCAGCAACGTAACTCCAAGGTTACTTTGAGTATTCTCGCCGGAATCGTTTTTGTGATTTTCGGTGGTGTTTCCGTACTCGTGGCTATCTACAAGGTTGCCCCCATGCCGGACGTGACGGTGATCTCGCAGGTCGCGAGTTCCGTTTTTGGAACCGGCAGCGTGATGTTCTACGTCGTCCAAGGTGCGACCGCTATCATACTTTTCCTCGCGGCGAACACGGCTTATAGCGGTCTTCCCCAGCTGATGTCGCTTCTCGCCCGGGACGGATTCCTCCCTCACCGCTTTTCCACACGCGGGACGCGCCTCGTATATTCAAGCGGCATTATATTCGCGACCATCACTTCTGCGGTGCTCGTGATAGGCTTCAAAGCCGATGTACATCTGCTGGTTCCGCTCTATGCTGTGAGCGTGTTCCTTTCGTTCACGATAGCGCAAGGGGGGATGTGCAAGCACTGGTTTGTGGATAAGGGCAAATCCTGGCTACACAGGGCTTTGCTCAATGGCTTCGGTGCTTTGGTGACAACTGTTGTCTGTGTAACCATCGTAATCGCCAAATTCGAATACAAAGCATGGGTCGTACTCATCCTCATCGCAATCAAGGTCTGGCTGATGTTAAACATTAAGCGGCACTCTGATCATGTAGAAACGAGCCTCGCGACAACCGAGAATGTGCGTAACATCATCCGCAGACATCCGCCGCGGAGCAAGATCATCGTGCCCCTCCAGAAGATTACCAAAGCATTCATCAAGACTCTGAACTACGCGATGAGCCTAGGTGGCGAGGTCGAGGTCTACCACGTCGCGGTCGAGGGCGAGGATATCGAGGAGTTCAAGCGACAGTACGCTGAACTCGGCATCGGAAGAATCCCTCTAGTCATCGAGAAGACCACCTATCGCGACATCAAC
>JAAXUU010000316.1 GCA_013335845.1 Actinomycetota bacterium | reverse complement strand
CTGGCAGCCTTCATGACAAGCTTGCCGTAGCCGATACGATCTTCGGCGCTTTCGACATCCGAATATTCGAACTGCGCGGGCAGGTCATCGCCGCGATCACGTAGAAGTTCCATGGCGCGATCGACGTCGTAGGGCACAACGTCTTTGCGCGGATTGACCGGCTTGAACACGATTGCAGGTTTGACCAACACACCGTCAGGCATATCCGGGAGAGCCTTCAGCGTGCCGTACTTGGCCTCCATATCCTCCAGAGTGCCGAAGTCAAGCGCACGGCCCGGGCACGACATGACACATGCAGGAAGCTCGCCGGCTTCAAGACGGTCATAGCACATATCGCATTTAGACATAGGCGTACCGGGAGCATCGTCCTCATACTGAGGCGCACCGTAGGGGCAAGCCTTCCAGCAGTTACGGTCGCCTTCGCACAAATCGGTATCGAGCAGAACCGCGCCGTACTTGTCCTCTTTGAACAACGCATGGTGCGCGCAGGCATCGACACAGACCGGGTTCTCACAGTGGTAGCACGTAGCGAACAGAGTGCTCATGCGCATCGTGGGCCAAACACCCTTTTCCCATTGCAACATACGCAGCCATTTCACCGGACCGGGCTGGATGTCGTTCCAGTCTCGACAGGAGACAACGCAAGCATGGCAGTTATAGCAACGGTTCTGATCGAAGAAAAATGCATACTGAGTCATCAGTTAACTCCTTCCTGATTAACGAAAAAGCCTTTGCCTTCGACATTGGTGATATCGATCATGCCGGCACACAGCAGAATCCCGCGACGGTGATCGTATTCTTCAGATGGGATGAGGAAGTTACACGAACCGGCCCGATCGATGCCCTCCGGCATGAGTTCTGTCTTCAGGTACGACGGGTCGTTGTTACGGCCGAAGATCATGCAGGCGATACCGGGTGTCAAGCGGCTGGTGACATAAGCCGGCACCATGCATTCGCCGACATTGTTGTGAGCCATGACCATATCCCCGTCCTTGATGTTGCGAGCAGCAGCATCGGCAGCGGAAATCCAAACGGACATGCGATATTCGTCACGGAACCAGGGGTTCTCATCTTGGCAGAAGTGCTGACGGTAGAAGGCGTGCGGCGTGATCATGTACAGCGGGTATTGGTTTACCAAGGGCGATAGCGGGCTGACCTCGACTGGATGGTAGCGGCCGATAGGCTCCATAAAGCCGGCACCGAGACACTTGGTCTTGTAAGCCATGTCGTGATAATCGTGTTCCTCGATGAAATGAGACACTATCTCGATCTTGCCGGAAGGAGTCGAAAACGGCTTTTCGCCATCGCATTCAGCGCGCAGGCATACCCAGTAGTCTTCCTCGATGGGTCGAATGAAGTATGGTTCCTTACGGAACTCTTCCCACGTAGGCGGATCAAGCGGCTTGATTACATCCCATTCGCGCCAGACATCGAAGTTCTTGCGCGCGAGATCCTCCATCACGCTGTCCATATCCTCCCACTTGGTACCCTTGATTTCGGGGCAGTAGTAGTCGGCGACGCAAGCGCCGTCCGGATCGCCCGGAATCTGGATACGCTCACCAACCTCTTTGAAGATCCAGAGTCTGGTTCGGCACTCTCCCGGAGGTTCGATGACCTTACCCATGCCGATAAAATAGTTGCCGGCAGCAGGCGAGAATGCGACGCAGTAGGAATAGCCCTGCAATACGAAGTTGCATCCACCGCCGCCCTCGAAGAACTGATGTGCGAGAGGAAGGACCAAGTCAGAATACCAGGTCATCGTCGTAGCCCAGGTGTATGCCGAATATACGACGAACGGGGTCTCCAAGACCGCCTGTAAACGGGCGTTCGAGTCATAGTAATTCGGGATCATGTTACGCGGGTTGACTGTCTGCCAGATCATCTTGATGTTAGGCGCGGTTTCGTTTTGCGGGCAACCGACGATGCGCTTGTAATCGGCCAAGTCGATTTCGCCAGCCTCGTAACGCTTCCGTTCAAGAATGGCGCGATGCCAATCCTCGCCCTCGATGACGCAATGCTCTTCGATCTTATCGAAGCGCTCACCGTAGAAATTCATCGGCGGTGTGGGGAAATGCGGTTTGACACCGAAGTCCATACCGGTACCTATGGCACCGTTGCAACCCATATTTCCGGTCAGCGTGCGAAGATAATTGTCCACGCGTGCGGGATCCTCGCCGCCCAGGATACGGGTTGCCGCCCAAACCATACGCATGTAAATGGGTCCATCTGCGCAAAGGCGTGCAAGGGCCGCAATGGTATCGGCGGGTACACCGCAGATCTTCTCCGCCCATTCGGGCGTCTTGACCTGTCCGTCGAATCCGCCCATGATGATGTTCTTCCATCGGGCGAAACCTTCGGGTTCGACGTTCTTCTCGATGAATTCCTTGTTCTCCAAGCCTTCGGTGAAGATGACATAGGCCATGGCTTCAAGCATGGCAGTGTCGGTAGAAGGCCGGATGGGAATCCATTGGTCGGCAAGATGCGCAGTCCATGTGTAGCGCGGATCGATGTAGATCAGCGGAATGCCTTTGTCGCGAGCAAGGTTGAAATAATACGAGAACTCGGGATAGTTCAGATAGA
>JAAXUU010000069.1 GCA_013335845.1 Actinomycetota bacterium | reverse complement strand
CGGCCTTACCGTGGTTTCCGTCGGTCGTAGTGACTAAGACCGGTATATCCTCGGTTTTCAGGTCTTTCATAATCTGCGCAATCGCATAATAAGCACCCAATGCCTTGAACGCATTGAGCCCGAAGCGTTTGGATTCGTCTTTGACGTAGATTCCCGCTACGCCCAATTTTGCCGCCAATGAGGATAAGCAGACCAGCGGTGTTTCCCGATAGTCCGGCATCGCTTCATGGAACGCCTGCACTTTCGTGAAGTTGTCTTTACAGAATAGCGGCGGTAGATTCTTCGCGCTCACTTCGTTTTGCAGTAGCTCGATTCGATCGTTCATGCCAGCGAAAAAGCCTTCCCTCGTATTGCACCCGGATACCCGCAGGAGCATATCATATCTCGATCTAAAAGACCGCCCTGTCTCCTATCGGATATTCAACGGACTCCCGTCGGATTTTCGCAGGAGCAACACCCGGAGCGGAAGGCGACCGGAGGAATACCGGAGATACGGACCGGAGATGCATACTGAAGATACGTACCGTACCAAAGGTTCATACCCACGAGATGCGCCCCGGGCCTCTGCCAAATTCGCATGATTTTGGAAGTCCGGGGCGCACTCTATATATACTTTCGGTTCTACAGTTACATGGATGCGCCCCGTCATAGATCTCTCGATGCCAGGCTGCTCAGTTACAGAGCCAACATGTCCACCGATTCCGAGGCAGCAGGAAGAGTAGGTCCTTCATTTAATGACTCGGGTGCCTCTCTTGGAACCCCATTCCGATCGAAATCCTCATGCAGAGCTTTGATAAAGGATACCATCATCCCTAAACAGACGAATATAAATGGGAAAGCAGCAACAATCGAGGCGGTCTGCAATGCCACCAAACCGCCGGCTATCAACAAAACAACGGCAACTGCGCATTGGATGACACCCCAGAAGACGATGACCGGACGAGGGGGATCAGGCACCCCTTTCGTTGTCATCATCGAGCAGACCAACGTTGCCGAATCCGCGGAGTTAACGAAGAAGATCGCAATCATAATCACCGAGAATATCGAGAAGAACGTTGTGAACGGATACTGTTTCAAAAGAGCGAATAGCGAGAAAGCAACATCGCTCTTGACGGCTTCGGCAATAGCGGTGACGCCACTCATGTCCAGCTGAATCGCGCTTCCACCCATAACCGTTATGAAGAACAAGCTCAAAACCGCAGGGAACAGCAATGTTCCCGCGATGAATTCTCGAATAGTGCGCCCTCTGGAAATTCGGGCGATAAACCCACCGACGAATGGACCCCAGGCAATCCACCAAGCCCAATAGAAAACCGTCCAACCACCTAACCATCCGGGTGCTTGTGAGAATGTATCGGTCCAGAAACTCTTCTGGATTATCATCGAAAGGTAATTACCGATGGACTCGGAGAAATAGTTCAACAGAAATACAGTTGAACCAGCAAGGAATACAAAGAGCATGATACCGACGGTTAAAACGATATTGATATCGCTTAATGTTTTTATCCCTTTATCGATGCCGACGACTGCAGAAATAATGAACGCCACACTCGTGATAAGTATGATGATGATTGTGGTGAGGGTATTATAGGGTATCCCGAATACGTAGTTCAAACCACTGTTGATCTGCATAGCACCCATACCGAGGCTTGTCGCAACTCCGAAAATCGTGACTATGAGCGCAAGGATATTGACGATGCTGCCGATGGTACCGTTTGCGCGCTTCTCACCTAGGAGCGGGGCTAGGCAGTAGCTCAACAACCCCGGTTTGTTTCGCCGATACTGGAAATACGCCAGAATCAATCCGATGACCGCATAGCAGGCCCAAGGATGTATACCCCAATGGAGGAACGTTATGGCCATAGCGTTTTGCGCCGCTTCCACCGTTCGACCCTCGCCTATCGGGGGCGATAGATAGTGGGTCATCGGCTCGGCAACACTCCAGAATGAAAGACCGATGCCCATACCTGCGGCGAAGAGCATGTAAAACCATGATGAGTACTTGTATGCCGGCTTCTCGGAATCCTTACCGAGGCGGATATTGCCGTATTTACTGAAGGCAAGCCAAAGTAGGAAAATGATGAAAGCGGCAACCACCAACAGATACAACCAACCGAAGTCCGTAGACAGCAGCGTCAACAGACTTCCCAGTACAGCTTGGGCATTTGTCGGCGTAATCGCCGACCACGCTACGAATATGATGCAGATAAGACCGCTGATAATGAATACTTTCTTATCTATAGCATCAGATAACTTTTTAAACATTGCGCCCCCCACATGTATGTAGATACGAGGAGTATCCGCGGGCGCACCTTCGCGCACCCGCGGATTCTGTTTTCGTCTATCCGAGCAGCTCTTGGCTTCTGGCCTCTATAAAGGCCGTCAATTCTTTGTCGATACCGGCATCGAGTTCAGGAGCCTGGTACTCGCTTAGTTGCTTCTGCCACCTTGCGGTCGCCCTTTGAGCTGCGGAGGTCGCGCCCTGAGCTTCCCAGGTACCATAATCCGAACGACTGCTTAGCATCGGTACCCTCAACTCGTGAGCGAAATCAAGCGTACTATCCTGATAGAGGAAGTGCCCGCCGGGACCGACTTCTTTGACGTCGTCGAAGAGGAAGTGATCCTCGTCGAAGTTGTAACCCTGCGTGAACTTGCGGGCCAAACCGGCGATTTCGTCATCGATGATGAACTTCTCATAAGAGAATGCATTGTAGTAATGCATGATACCCGCAGCATGGAGTACGTAGTTGATACCGGATGAGGCAGCTGCAAGCAAAGTAAGCATAGCCTCATAACCAGCCTGTGCATCTGGCAGGATGCCGTCGTTCAAACCGCCGCCGCCACGGCTTGGAATGCCATAGAAGCGTGCCATCTGAGCCGTCGCCGATGTATACAAGGCAGTCTCGGCCGTACCGATGGAAAGCGCCATGGTGCGCATATCCGCAGGACCGGATGTCGAGCCCATAATACAGGGCGCACCGGGATTCACGCACTGAGCAAGGGCGATTCCGGCCAGAGCTTCCGCATTCTGGATAGCAAGGGTTTCAACCATTGTGACGGGGCCGGTCGAACCGCTCATGACCAAAGAGGAAACCATACTGCATTGGCCGTACTCGGCATATGTCATCAAAGCCCCCAACATTCTCTCGTCATATTTGAGAGGGGTGATGGAGTTGATCAACGTATTGAGAACCGGATTCCTCTTTATGGTTTCGGTATCGCCGAAGAGGATCTTCGCGATTTCAACCGAATCCATAGCGCCGACGACACCGTGGGCGCTGCCCATAAAGGCTTTATCGGAATACCTGATGTGACTTTCCAACATTTTCAAGTGCTTGATCGGATCGGGGATATCGGTCGGCTCGCAAACATTACCACCGGTATGGTTGATGTTCGCGCTGACATGGGCGAGCTTCACGATATTGTCATAGTCTTCCTTGACGGAGTAACGACGACTACCGTCGGCTCCATATACGAACGGAGGTCCATAGGAAGGTGTCAGGATAAGATCACCGCCGCCGCAATTAACCGTCTTCTCCGGATTCCGTGCATGGAATTTGAACTCCGATGGAGCTTCCTTCAGCCTTGCCTGGATGAAATCTTCGGTAAAATGGGCCGTGTTACCTTCAACCCTCACACCATGCTCCTGCAGTACCTTGATTGCAGGTTCATAATCGAATTCAACACCAACTTCTTCGAGGATCTTCATGGTCTCTTCGTTAATCCGTGCAACCTGCTCTGGAGTTAAAACATCGAATTTCGGAATCATGTCAACCACCTTTACTATCACTAAGTTTTTTACATGTCATACACTTCCGCGGTACTTAGATTTCCGAGATGAACAAGAAGCTGTTACTACTCGGACTGCGATACCGTAGCTTCATTAATGGCCTCAAGCGGTGCAGCATCTTGCGCCGGTTCGAACTCGCTCCTTAAAGCTTTGTAGATCGAAACACACATAAGGATCATGATGAACATGTAGGGGAACGCTGCGACGATCGAGACGGTCTGAAGGATTTTGAGAATCGTCGTACCACCTACGATGATGCAGACTATCGTTACAGCGCCTTGGGCTATACCCCATCCTGCACGGAGTTTCTTGCTGGGTTCCATGTCTCCATTGGAGGTGAGCATCGCGAGGACATAGGTTGCGGAGTTCGCGGCTCCCCAGAAACAGAATACGATGAGTGCGATGGCAAGAGGAGCGGTTATAGCATATGCGGGAAGTTGCTGGAGCAATGCGAAGAGCCCTGTTGTATAGTCATTGGCAACGGCAGCCTGAATGGCGCCGCCGGTGATAGCGTCGATATTGAAAGCTGCGCCACCATAGATACCGAGCCAGATGAGGCCGAAACCTGCGGGGAGCAACATAACCGCGAAGAGATACTCACGAATCGTGCGACCCTTGGAAACACGGGCGACGAACTGTCCGCAGAAAGGTGCCCAAGCGATCCACCATGCCCAGTAGAAAACGGTCCAACCTGCGACGAAACTGCCATTCTCCATCCAGAGACTCTTGGTGATGAAGTTGCCAAGGTAGGAACCCAAACTCGTGGTGAAGAGGTTGCAGATAAAGACGGATCCGCCGAAAACGAAGATGAATACCATGAAAGCGACGGAAAGCCATATCTTGATATTAGCCACCAACTGCATGGCCTTATGCAATCCCGACATGGTTGCGAGCGTGAAAAGCGCGGTGATGATCGCGATAACAGCACAGGTCAACAGCGTGCTCGGTGTCACACCGTAGACGAAACCCAAACCACCGGTGATTTGAGCAGCGCCAAGACCAAGGCTCGTTGCAACTCCGAAGATGGTCGCGAATACTGCGAGGATATCGATGGCTTTTCCGATAGGGCCGTTGACTTTATCGCCGAGCAGGGGCTCGAAAGCCGAGCTGACCAAGAACGGACGGTCTTTTCTGAAGGCGAAGTACCCAAGAGCGAGTCCCGCTACTGCGTAGATCACCCAAGGGGATATTCCCCAATGGAAGAATACGGTTTGCATGGATTCGTGCATGGCTGCTACTGTCTGAGGATCAGCACTTGGGGGTGAGACAAAATCCATGATCGGCTCTGCAACGCTCCAGAACACCAGGCCGATGCCCATACCGCCGCCGAACAACATGGCGAACCACTGAAAGTTCGTGAACTCAGGTTTATCGTCATCTTTACCCAACTTGATCTTGCCATAACGGCTGATGGCGATACCTACGGCGAAAATCACAAGGCCGAAGACGGTGATGAGATACAACCAGCCGAAATCGCCGGTCAGAACATTGAATAACCAATTAGCGCCACTAGCCAGCTGATCGGGGAATACAGCGCCGAAGAGAACGAACGCCGCGACGATGATCGCCGATATCACGAGAACGTGTTTCCCTTTATTCTTACTTTCCATCATGATCCCTCCTAGATATTTGAACCTTGCTCGATAATTGATATAACCACCGTGCCTAAGGTTGAAATTTCCCCCTTCCTTTCCTATAAAGTTATCAGTGATTTGCCTAACTTGATAATGCGTTTCGGCTACGCAGATAGTTCATCGGACAGAACGCATCTGTAGGAGTTCATTCCGGCTTCATGCCTATCCAAAGCAAGGCTCGGTTTTTCCGGTTTGCACACCAAAATGGTATATCCCGGCAATAGTTGTGAGGTGTAGTTTCGTATGATGAGTCTCATGAATTCACGGGTTGTTTCCCGTGCAACTCCGGGCTGATCGTAGGTATAGCGGACCGAAGCAAGCATACCCTGAAAAAGATAGGTGTCGACTTTGCAGAGATATGAGGCGCTTTCCATACTTATCATCCCTGCTTCGGCGGCGCGTTGGGGTAGAATCATGTCGCGCTCCATAATGGTATCGCCCTTCAGGAGCGTTATCATATAGCCCCGCATACTCTCGATTTCCTCTGGAAACGCCTCGTAATAGTCTAGTATCGCATTTTGGACCGCGCCCCTATTGCCCTTTCCGAAGAAGAGGTTCTCTAGGATAGGTGCATTCACGAACGAGTAGTAAGCGAGACACTCCCAGAGTTGGAGGTTTAATTCCAGGGGGTTAAGATCGACCTTCGACAAGATACGTGCATCATTCGAGTAATCGTGTAAGAATCGGACGGATGCCACAGCGATGAGATCATCGATATCGGGGAAGTGTTTGTAAAGCGCTGCACTGCTGCAACCGATTAAGTCGGCAACCTTCCGAATCGAGACACCCTGTAGCCCTTCATTGGCCAAGATATCATACGTTGCCTCGATATATTTGCGCTTTACACTCGCCATAGAATCACATCCAAAGTAATCAGTGATAACTTGCGAGAAATATAGCAGCATATGTTTGTGTTTTCAAGAGCTCTTATGAAGAATTTTAATTATTTTTTCCCACCTCACAGATACACCCTCGAAAATATGATTCCGTGGAGACGGCCCGACAACACATAGAGCCGAGACAGGAGTGATCTCCATCGTCTCGACTCTATGTTCGTGCTATTGAGAAAAGCTACTTCCTAGAACACTTCAAGGAATTACCGGTTAAACCAGGTTTGCAGCAATGTGTTCTGCGGCTTTCTTGCCGGAATCGACGACACCAGGTTTTGTGCTCTGAGTTTTGTAAACACGAGTACTCCCCATCAGCAGGAACATATAAAACGGACGTAGCGGCATGAACCTTCGCCCTGATACATAATCAAAAACCCGCAAGCAAGATATTCTATCAGATAAACACCCTCGATATTCCATTTTCTATTGCCGGGCTTCGTAATCTCGAATGGACCGCGCACTTCGTTCACAACCCGAAACCACCTAGATTTACAAGGATGCCTGACCAAGATCACCACGAAGTCAGCGGTGCGAGTTTCGGTCGCACTTCTCTCTATAACGAAACCGAGAGTAGGTATATAATTGATATTTTAGAGTTGAAATAAGAGGAGGAGG
>JAAXUU010000068.1 GCA_013335845.1 Actinomycetota bacterium | reverse complement strand
GCTCTATATATTCTCTGCAGTCTTCAGTTACATTCAGCAATACATCATGGCACGTATCTCGCAATCGCTTGTCTACGACCTTCGTGAAGAGGTTGACGACAAATTGAATCGCTTGCCTCTCGAGTACTACGATAAGCGCACCCAGGGAGAGATACTCTCGCGGGTGACCAACGACATCGACCTCATATCGAGCACTATGCAAGACTCACTTATGCAGGCTACGACTGCGGTTTTGACCCTCGTAGGGGTGCTGGTTATGATGCTTATGATCTCACCTCTCATGACGGTCATCGCCTTGGTGACCATACCTATGTCTTTGCTCAGTGCCTTAATGATAGCCAAGCAGTCTCAAAAGCAGTTCTCGGCACAACAGAAGGCTCTCGGTGAACTTAACGGTCATATCGAGGAAATGTACGGCGCCCACGAAGTGGTGAAGGCATTTTCCAGAGAGAAGGTTTCACTCGAAACATTCGATGTTACCAACATCCGCTATTTCAAGTTCGCGAGGAAGGCCCAGTTCATATCGGGCATCGTCCGACCTGCGATGGGCTTCATCGGAAATATCGGGTATGTGGCCGTCTGTATCGTCGGCGGTATCTTGGCGACAGGTTATACGATCCAAGTGGGAGATATCCAGGCGTTCATCCAATATATGCGCCAATTCAACCATCCTATTATGCAGATAGCGAGCATCACGAACGTCATACAATCGACCATCGCCGCTGCAGAACGCGCGTTCGAAGTGCTCGACGAACCTGAAATGAGTGACGAATCCGCAAAAGTGACTACGTTTCCCGAGGTGAAAGGCCACGTCGAATTCAATCATGTGCGATTTTCCTATGTGGAAGGCAAGCCGGTCATACACGATCTATCCGTTGACATCGCGCCGGGTTCGATGGTTGCGATCGTCGGTCCGACCGGAGCGGGAAAAACGACGTTGGTGAATCTGCTTATGCGATTCTATGAAGTCGATGGGGGCGCCATTCGAATCGACGGAATCGACACGCGTGATGTCACGCGAGCCGAGTTGCGTCGCAATTTCGGTATGGTTTTGCAGGATACGTGGCTCTTCTCGGGGACTATAAAGGACAACATAGCGTTCGCTGTCGAACAAGCGAGTGATGAAACCGTTGTCGACGCCGCTCGTGCGGCTCACGCCGACCACTTCATCCGCACACTCCCTGCCGGATATGAAACGAGGATAAACGAGGAAGCTTCCAATATATCGGCAGGTCAGAAACAACTCCTGACCATTGCCCGTGCGATCCTGGCCGATCCCGCCGTTCTCATCTTGGACGAGGCTACGAGCTCGATCGATACGCGTACCGAGCGCTTGGTGCAACGGGCGATGCGTGAACTCCTGAAGGATCGCACCAGCTTCGTTATCGCACATCGTTTGTCAACTATCCGTGATGCTGATTGCATACTGGTACTACGCGCGGGTGACATCGTCGAGCAAGGGACGCATGATGAATTGCTTGCGATGAATGGTTTTTACGCCGAGCTCTACAATTCACAGTTCGTCTCATGTATCGATGGCGAGGATGTCGCATAGGTGGCGAAGAAGCGTTTCCTCGACTCCTAAAACCCTTTGGTACCCGATACAAGTGTAGTATCATGGGTGGGCGCACGGCCCGACCGGGACCTATGCACGAAGAAAGTGGTTATGCAAGATACTACTATACAGAAATTCGTCGTTTTCGACTTCGATGGCACCATACTCGAGGGTCATTCGCCTGTCATGTTGGTGAAGTCATTGCTCACCAAACGCGTTATGCCGATATGTACGGTTCTCGCAATCGGGTGGTGGGCCTTACGCTACAAGCTACGCTTGCCACACGAACAGTCAGAGGTTCGCGAGAAGATCTTCGATCTGTTCAAGGATCTTCCCGCCGATGAGGTCGACAAGATGATGGAGCACCTCTATGCGTCCGAAATCTCACGGTGGTTGAGGAAAGACGCTCTCGAGGTCATCCATATCTATCAGGACATGGGTATTCCCGTGGTTTTGGTTTCCGCTTCGTTCGAAGCGATAGTCAAGCGTGCCGCAGTCGAACTCGGAGCCTTCGCACAATTATCCACCCGAATGAAGATCGTGAATAATTGCTACACGGGCGAAGTGCTCGGAACCCCGGTCGAAGGCGAAGAGAAACTCCGTGCGTTCGAGCGCTATGCCAACGATGCGTGTGGCGAGGGAAATTGGGAGCTCGTCGCGGCATACGGCGACCATCATAGCGATGTCCCTTTGCTCAGAAGCGCACATCGCCCCGTTGCGGTGACTCCCGATCGTCGTTTGAAGCGTATCGCCGAATCACGTCATTGGGAGATCGTCCACTGGTCGTGAAGATCCTTCCCTCGCGATAGGATTTCGGCCGGTCTCCTATCGACAAATCATAGGTGGGCACATCGGTCCCCACGCATCGGCACCCACGTACTTCTTTTATGATACAGTTCCAACAATCACGTTCATAGGCATGCGAAAAGAGAGGTGGCATGGAGATATCACGTCGTACCGATTATGCGATCAGGTTGATAGCCGCTCTTGCCGCGTCGAACGGCAAGCCGTTATCCGTTCGTTCGGCAGCAGAGACCCAAGAAGTTCCTTATGCGTTTGCGCGCAGCATACAACATGATCTGGTCATCGCCGGGCTTGTCTGCTCGCAACGCGGCGCGCATGGGGGCATGACACTTTCCCGTTCAGCCGATGAGATCACGTTGCTTGATATCATCGAATGCATACAAGGACCGATCGGAGTCGCGATCTGTGCCCGCGAGGAGAACTGGTGCCCACGGGACGCGTTCTGCGTATTCCACGACGTTTGGGCCGATGCCGATGCGATCTTGCGCGATTACTTCACTTCCGTGAGCATCAAAGCGCTGCTCGACGGGCACAAGCCGTATCTGACCGTACCCTATACCGATCCTTCGTAGGTGAGGGAAAGGCGGCCGATTTGTCTGAATCAATCCCACATATCGAAGCATTCCGCACTACGGTGCTCGAGAACGGCCGTAGTTTGTATCGCAATCTCCCTTGGCGCGATACTTACGACCCTTATGAGATCCTACTCTCCGAGGTTATGCTCCAGCAAACACAGGTAATACGTGTCCAGAATCGCTGGGGCGAATGGCTCGACCTCTTTCCGACGATAGATTCCCTCGCTGCTGCACCACTCGAAGCTGTACTTGCCGCATGGCAGGGAATGGGATATAACCGACGGGCTGTCGCGCTCAAACGGACTGCCGAGATTTGCAGCGGGCGATATGGTGGGGAAATCCCTCGGGGTAAAGACGAACTTCTTGCACTCCCGGGCGTAGGTCCTTCGACAGCTGCGGGCGTTCGCATCTTCGCGCATTCGATTCCCGATATCTACCTGGAAACGAATGTGCGCACCGTATACCTACATGAATTCTTCCCTGACGAGTATGACATACCCGACAAGGATATCCTCGTGCTGCTCGAACAGAGCTGCCCGGATAGCGATCCTCGAGAATGGTATTATGCTCTGCTCGATTACGGTGCCTACCTCAAGAAGATCCTGCCCAACCCTTCCAGGAGGAGCAAGCATCATACTCAGCAATCGACATTCGAGGGGTCGAAACGTCAGAAGCGAGCGTGGTTACTACGTCGGATCCTCGCAACGGGGGCGTCCTCGACGGATGAACTGGTGCGTGAGCTTTCCATTGCCGAGCAAGCTGGCGGACGTAGCGAGGTAACGATCGAGCTTACGCGGGAGATTCTCGAGGGTCTCACTGCGGATGCGATGCTTTTCCGCGAAGGGGACGAGCTCTGGTCGATCGCACATTAGGGCTGTCGCGGTTGTGCGAGCGTCAAAGGTATCCCCGCCAGTCTCTCGTCCATCTCACTTCAACGCCCACAAATAGAGATTCCATGGGGAGTGGGGAAGAGCTTCTCCTATATGTTTTCAAACGGGTATCATTAAAACGGTATTCATGATGCAAAGTTTGTATAACCGCACGTATCGAAGGGAGTACCACATGGATTTCGAGAGTTCCAAAACAAAGGAGAACCTAGCTTACGCGTTCGCCGGTGAGTCGCAGGCGACGGTGAAATACCAGTATTATGCCTCTCAGGCCAAAAAGGACGGCTTCGTCCAAATCCAGAACATTTTCCTCGAGACCTCCGGCAACGAGAAAGAGCATGCGAAACTCTGGTTCAAGTTACTGCATGGTGGGGAAGTACCCATGACACCGCAGAACCTCTTGGATGCCGCAAACGGTGAGCAGGAGGAATGGACGCATATGTACGCCGATTTCGCGAGAATCGCCCGCGAAGAGGGCTTCGAGGCGATCGCCGTCCAGTTCGAGGGTGTTGCAGCGGTCGAGAAGGAGCACGAGGCACGGTATCGCAAGCTCATCGAGCGCCTTGACGCTGGTGAGGTCTTCAAGCGCGGTGACGTGTATGCGTGGAAGTGCGGTAACTGCGGTCATATCCACATCGGCACCGAAGCTCCCGAGCTCTGTCCTGTGTGCGCCCATGGACGCGAATACTTCGAGATCCGCTCCGAGAATTACTAAGTTCCGACTTCAAGCGCGGTCACCTAGGGTATGCGTGGAAGTCTAGTCTCGAACCGAAGAATTTCACCGATAATCAGCTGGATAGTGATAGTGCTATCCAGCTGATTTGTACTCAGAGCACAAATTTTGCTGCACAAAGTTCGATTCCGATATCGGACGCATGGTTATGAACCGCTAAACCGTTCGCGGAAGTATATCGACCGCATAATTCTAGGTAGTGTTACGAATATTTTCGACTGTCACACACTAGCGCCATTGGCGGGAGGCAGTCGCCGTTTGACCACTTTCGAATTGAGAATAATCCTGCTACACGGGCAATATGTATCCGGCATAAATTGTTAGGAAGCGTGTTAGGGAAGTATTGTTTGTCCGTCCGTTTGGAGATCCCAAACGCCAAGGAGGTGTACGCATGACAACACGTGAGGCTTCAGCTACAACATTTGAGGGGATGCTGGAGACGCGCGGCATTACCCGCCGTTCGTTCCTCAAGTTTTGCGGTGTTATCGCGGCTACGCTCGGTCTTTCTGAGGTAGCTATCCCCGATATCGCCAAAGCTCTTGAAATCGGTGCGACATCCGGTAAGCTTCAGCCGGCCATTTGGCTCGAGCTCGCTTCGTGCACTGGTTGCACCGAGTCGCTCGCTCAGGTTGAGACTCCTGATGTAGCGACGATCGTTCTCGAGTTGCTGTCTCTTAACTATTCTGAGACACTCTCGGCAGGCGCCGGTCATTCGCTCGAGAAGGCGAAAGAAGAAACCATTGAAGCAGGTGGATACCTTCTTATCGTCGAAGGCGCTGTTATGGAAGGTTGGGACGGGAATGCATTGCGCATCGCCGGAGAAAAGGGAACCGATATCGTCGCCCATGCAGCTGAGAATGCCGCAGCAGTACTTGCGGTCGGTTCCTGTGCGGTAGATGGTGGTTGGCAAGCAGCCTACCCGAACCCGGGTGGCGCACTCGGCGTCATGAAGTTTCTGCAAAGTCGTGGCATCACCACGCCGGTCATCAATCTTCCCACGTGTCCCGTGAACCCCGAGTGGATCGTGGCGGTTGTCGTCAGCTACTTGCTTCTCGGACGTCTTCCTGAACTTGATGAAAAGGGTTATCCCACTTTGATCTTCGGTCAAAGCATTCACGACAACTGTCCTCGCCGCGGTCACTTCGAAAACGGTGAGTTCGTCTATGAGTTCGGTTCCATCGAAGAGCAGAAGGGGTATTGCCTGTATCCGATGGGCTGCAAAGGTCCTCAGACCTACACCAATTGCCCGATTGTACGTTGGAATGCGAAGGTGAGCTGGTGCGTCGAGGCCGGAGCTCCTTGTGCAGGTTGCGGCTGTGCCGATCCCATGAGAGCTCATCGCAACTGGGTCGACGTCAATACTCCGTTCCTTAAGCGTCATCGTGTCATCCGTATCGGCGACAAGGGCTTCCAGCCCACGACGGTCGCTGCCGGCGTCGCAGGAATCCTCGCGGTCGCATTGGTCATTCATGGCTTCGGTATGAAGGCCACCGGTCGTGCTCCTCATGGTGCCGATTTCGAAGATGCACGTGAGTGGGATAAGAAACATCCCGATCAAGCCATATTCCCCGCATCGTTAAAGAAAGGAGGCGATGAGTAATGGCCCGTTCTGTTATCGATCCGATCAACCGTATTGAAGGACACCTCCGTATCGAGATGGAAGTCGAAGGCGGCGTAGTAAAGGAAGCATGGGCTTCAGGTGGATTGTTCCGCGGTATGGAGCTGATCCTCGAGGGACGTCAACCTGCGGACGCTGCATATATCTCACAGCGCATCTGCGGTGTCTGCCCCGTTTCGCACGCTCACGCTTCTTGTTTCGCGGGTGAAGCTGCATACGGGATCCAGATTCCCAATAATGCACGTATCATCCGTAACCTGATCGAGGGTTCGCAGTTCCTGCACTCTCACATCCTTTGGTTCTACAACCTCATCGGTCTTGACTTCGTCAATCCGATCAATGCCCTCGGTGCCGATATCGCCGATACGCACGCCCTTGCAGAGGCAGCCGGCACGTCCGGAGCCGATTTCGGTGCCGTCGCAACTCGTCTCAAGGCTTTCGCCGAGAACGGTCAGATGTCCATCTTCAGTGGCAACTGGTTCAGCGAGGCTTACAAGCTTCCGCCCGAGCTCGACCTGATCGCTACGACCCACTACCTCGAGGCTCTCGACTATCAGGCCAAGGCATCGCAGATCAGCGGTATCATCGGCGGTAAGATGCCTCACATCATGTCTTCGATTCCCGGTGGCACCACGTTCGTTCCTACCGAGGAGAAGCTCGACGACATCTTCTTCCGCCTTACCGAGATCCGCGACTGGATCGAAGGCACCCTCATTCCCGATACGCTCGCGATTGCTCCGTTCTATATGGACGACTTCGGTTACGGTAAAGGT
>JAAXUU010000067.1 GCA_013335845.1 Actinomycetota bacterium | reverse complement strand
CGGATACCACGTCAGCTTCATGGTATCCGAACTCGGAACCGATTACGGCACCGATACCGGGACCGATCGCTGCAGCCACGATAAACGAAATACCGAACCATCCGATACCTTCGCCGAGCCTTTTCAGCGGTAGTTTTTCACTGACAAGAGTAATCGTAGCCGTACTGTTAATCGCGAATCCGACACCATGTAGAAGACGGAATATGATAAGGGAATATATATGGTCCGAAACGGAACACCCCAACGCCGCTATGCACATAAGGAAGGTGGAGCAAACTATGATATATTTTTTCGAGAATCGATCCGAGATAAACCCTCCGATAGGCCGAATCAAGAGAGCTGTAAGCGAGAATAGACCGGCGATGACACCGGCCAATGAAAGGGAGGCCCCCAGCATCATGGAATATTTTGCGATGATGGGCATGGTCATATAGAAACTCGTAGAGACCACCGTTGCGATAATCAACAGATAGATGAACTCAAAGCTCCACAGTTTTTCTTTTCGCTCCATTTGTTCCCCATGATAGCGCGTGCCGGCCGCCATACTCGATAGCCTGACTTACCCGAGTTACACAAACTGAATTTGAACAACACTTTGTACCCATGGTATTCCTAGATCAGGAGACGTTCAACATACTGTTCCGCACAATGATCATCCCGTCCTCCGCAGCAGGTAGCATACAGCTGGTAGCATGCAGCAGACAGTAGGCGGTAAAACAGAAGACCCGGATATATCCGAGCCCCCTGATTATCACTTCCCCGATAGAACCTATCTTTTAGATAAGATGTTATGCGAGGTTTTCTTCGGTGTGCGATCCGGGGGCGACAGTATATACGGCTTCAACCTGAATGAAACACGCACCCTTGCTTTTTAACGGAGCTCCGATAGAAGCGGCATATTCCTCCACCATTTGTGCCACTTTATCGAAACGAGGACCTTCGCTCTCGTACGTGGCCGTTCCTTTGATCTGATAACCTTCATTGCCTTCCCACACAAGAAGGGAAACTTGGGAATTTTCCATGATATGCGTAAGTGTCTTATTGAAGAACTGATCCGAAATCAGAATCGTATCTGCGTCCAGCACCCTCTTTATTGCAACAGGTACAGCATTTGGAATCCCATCAAGCCCAGCCGTCGCTAAAACAGCTATAGGAACCTTCTTGATCATTTCTTGCACAACCAGACTCATCTCTGCCATGATTCCCACCCTTTTCACGCGTTCCAATAGGGACTATCGTGCTGAATAGTATCTCCGCTTGAATTCATTTGGCCAAAACTACCGCACACCAATCATAGGCTCTACCAACCTGATCATCAAGTCTATGCTTTTACTGCCCGCGGGTATCACGTCATACAGAACAAGATCTCCTGCTAGTAAAGGAAACTAGATGATCACAGCCATATCTGCAAGCATCGCCGCGTTCATCGCAACCGGAATCGACGAACTCATCGTACTCACGGTGATCTTCGCGAAGATGAGAGCCCCGAGAAACGTACGAGACGTCTATATCGGGCAGGAATTGGCCATGATAGTCTTGCTTGCGATAAGCCTGCTCGTAGGCCGTGGAATCGCAGCCATAACCCAAGAGTGGGTGGGGATTCTCGGTATTATTCCGATTGCAATCGGAATCAAAGTGGCTATTGTCGGCGAAAGTGACACCGATGACAGCGAGAGAACAATCATGAGTAATCTTGCGAAGCGATCGAGTCTCGTAGTGGGGGTCGCGCTCATTGCAATCGGCGGCGGCGCCGAGGAACTCTCTGTATATATTCCCTTTTTCGCATCGCTTTCAGGAGCGGAACTTGTCGCTGCTGTCGCAACGTTCCTTATACTCGTTCCGGTGTGGTGCGCGTTCTGTCGAAAGATCTCGAAACTACCGCACCTCGAAGATACGGTAGAAAAGTACGAGCGCATCATAATTCCGGTATTCTTCATAGCAATCGGCTTTTTCGTGCTGGCGGAAAATCATACGATTCCGACGCTCCTCGCACTTTTCGATTAGCTTTCCTGTTTGCGCTATGAATCGATTAAATCTATAAGCTCTTGCTGGGTATGGACATTCATTTTTTTGTAGATATTATTTGTATGAGCCTTCACTGTGTGGCTTGAAATGAAGAGCTTCTCCCCAATATATTGCGCATTACGCCCTTTTGCCAGCAATAGCATTATTTCTGCTTCTCGCTTGGTGATTTCATATTCCTTGACCACAAGTTCGCAACGCTGAGCGAGACTTTTTTTATTCGGCTCAGCTGGAGGGGCAACCTCGCCCGACGCGTCAATCAAATCAACACTCTTCTTATCCGAGGACACACTCCCTAAGATATAGAATTCTGCGATCATAAATATCGTCGATACAGCAAAACATAGAACAATCAGCATATCGGCGCTGCCGTGCCCAAGCATGACAACGATTGTACTTAGAACCCATCCAACAAAGATACCCAAGCATAGTATTCCCTGCCCCAATAAATACATTCTGATCGAAAGCCGAAAATCGCCGAATATCAAAGTGACTTTGTATGCTTCACCTGAAAATATCACAGCGATCAATATGCACCAACACACGAATTTCCAAGGTAAAGGGAGAACGGGAAACAGCAAAACCAATAGTGCAATCAAGACAAAATATATGCGCCAGAAATTCGTCTCATTCAATGAATCTATCTTATTTATGAATAGCATCAATAAAGCTATGGCGCAAAAGCTGACCACAATAAAGGGTTCGACCAAAACATCGAAATAAACTATGGACATATAAACCAAAACACCGGACCCGAAACCTGTAACAAAACAACCCACGATTTGCTTTCGAGTAAGATTGAATTGTGATTCGAGAACATTTTTATGGGTATGATAGAAATGAAAAATAATGAAGTTGATTCCCACGAGAGCAATGCACACAAAAGCAACCAGGCAGATTTTCTGGGTGTTTTCCTCCAAAACTTGGGCAAAAACACATAGGCAAGCTGCGCATATCAACGAAATGGACAGCGGAATCACACCATACTCAACATTCAGGAAAGGCAAAAAGCCGGAAACAAGTATAAGGACGATAGTTATTATCAAAACAGCCAAAGAGTAGACATGCAACGCGTCCGACTCTCCGATACAAAGGTCACAGACAACCGTAAGTGCCACGACCGAGCTGGCAAGAAGGAACTTATTGGATTTCAAGATGGGTAGAAAAGCTGCCGCTAGAACACTTACCACAAGAATCGCCAAAAGCAAACCAAGGTTGAACCCGTTAGAATTCTTCAACACTTCCATAAAGAAAAGATTCGCCAATATTCCGGAAGAAGACATAAGCAATGAAAACGAAATATAACCGATTACCCGATACTTTGAAGATCGAATATTATCTTCTGCCCTATCCAAAGTGGCATTCCTCTCTATCTCATGCGAATCGAAGAACATGGTTATCGAAGAAGTTCGATTTTCCCGCTCGTCATTTGTATTGTATAGCATTCGTGATGCAGCCGTAGAGTAGTGTTTGCATTTCAAATCGTCAGAACTTCAATCATCAACTAAATTGTTCCACATCAAGCGCCCCATCGAAAACAAGTCATGCGCCACTACTGGGCGCATGACTGTTCAGAAAACTTGCTAGTCAACTAGTTTGTAGCCAAGATCATGGATTGAAATCAATCTACTCCATCTTTGCATCAGGTAATCCGGCGATCAGACTCTTGTTCTTACCTTTTACAACGGCGATGAGAACAGTTGCGAGAACCACGAAACCGATAACAAACGGCCAAGCAACTTCCCAACCTGCAAGTTGCTTGACAACCAGCCCGGCACCCATGATGGGAGCGAGGAAAGCAAGCACGTATGCCGACAAGAACTGACCGAGGTTCTGTATTGCAGCGAGATACGAAAGAGATGACGTTGCCGCCTCACGAGGAATGAGTTTTACACATTGCAAGATAAGCGCAGGATTGTATATACCGAAACCGATGCCGAAGATGATGGCTCCCGCGATATACATAGAAAGGGTGAAGTAGTGGCTGAAAATAAAGAAGGCGACAGCCATGAAAACCATAGAAATCGGGATATCGAAACCGCCAAGGTGCCCTTTGATAACCGCGCCATAGAGGATGGCGGCAGCGGCCGTAGCGAATGTGATGCTGCTCATGATGGTAGCAGCCTGTAGCGGGGAACCGATACCGGTAGCCTTAACGCACAACGACATGTTGGTGAAGACCGAGAACATGAAGATGTTGAACACACCTGCGAGAATGATAAGAACCCAAACCGGCCAACCTGTCTTCGCCCCACCGGCTTTCAAAGGTATGGGCTTCACGTCTGGCTCAGGCAAGCCTATGGCAACCATGATGATAATCGGAATGATGAAGGCATAACCGATGAAGGAGTAACGCCAAGACATTACGGCAAGCGCCCCGCCGATCATCTGGAAGACAACACCGGACAGACCACCGGATGCAGTTTTGAAGCTCATGAGTTTATCGCGCGTTCCACCCGTGAACAGATCGGCGATGAACGAAGATGCCATCGGGAAAATCATGCCTCGTGCGAAGCCGAGAACTACGCGGCAAGCAATAATCCCATACCAACCTGTCATCGTTTCAGGCATGAAACCTGCGGCGACACCACCGACGAGCGTCATTATCATGGCCATCCACAAGATGGTCTTCTTCTTCATGAAACGCTCGAAGATCGCGACGCTGAATGCACCGGGAATCGCTATAAGTGACGGGATCGATTCAATCAATTTCAGGTTGGTTGAATCGATGAACGGGAATGCGGCGCCGATTGCAGATAGAGCCGGTGTTGAGAACGCCTTTGCGTATTGGAACATGATGATGCAGAGACAAGCAATTTTCGCAGCTGTACCAAGAGTTTTTTGAACTTTAGCTGTAGTTGCTTCGGTCATAATTGGTAATCCCCCCAATTTCTTTTTGTTAGATAAACAGTTTAATATCATGAGTGTCTTTAAGATCTAAATATGTGTAACCGTTGCTCATACCTGAGAACCAAATCGCTTTGAGCTGCTCGCAGGAAGCAACACTACCAAGGAGCCACCTCACACAATCGTTGCGCTAAACCAAAGCCGTAGATGTCTTATCCGAAGTGGGTTACCCTTCACTTATAGGCGATACGTGCACCCCCCTCATAATCACTATACATGCGAAGATAGAAAGATGAACAGTGTCGGTGACTCACCACCTCTCACGTATCTGTCGATTATTTTTTCAACAGTGCGAACATCGAATCGAGATTCTCGGCCGTTTCGAGTCCGTTCACAATCTCGAGTACTTTATCTGCGGCACCCCGCTTTATCGCCCCTGAAAACTCGACATTCGCATAGAACTTGTCGATAATCTCCTGTGAACTCATCGGGCTTTTATAGATTTCACCCTTCGGGACATCACAACGGCTGAAGAATACCGTTCCGTCTTTCATTTTGATTTCGACTTCGGATGTTTGGTATTGATTTGCGTCCAGAGTGGGAACCAGATCGATCTTGTCGAGTAGCATCTGCATGGCCGGTTCTTCCATCATTTCGAGAGCATAGTGTTCAGGACGGACCGTTCCTCTGAGTATGGCGTTTGCCGCCGTGAATCGAATACTGAACGCACCCGAAACCTGTGGGATAGGCCCGATTTCAAACGGCTGGCCGACGAAACCTGCACATGTACGCGGAGTCGCATGGATGACGATCGCCTCGATGTCATCTAGGTTGACATCGTTTTGCTCGATGATGTTCAGACAGGCATTGATGGAGGGATGGGTTGCACGGCAGGCCGCCCATGGCTTCACAACGCAATCCGCATAATAGACAACGCCAAGATCGTCCATCAACACATCCAGCTTCGGATCCCCGCAGTACATTTTAAAGAATCCGTGCGGGCCGGCTATCGCATCTTTCATAGCCGAGAATCCACCTTTTGCAAGTTCTGCCGAGAAGATCGCATTACGAGCTGTGACCGCCATAGGCAACTTGAAAGCAAGGGTTTTATCGATGATATTGTCGATTACACCGGAAAGTTGGTTCTCGACGATCCCCAGAGCATCAACCATCTGGTCGACATCGAGACCTAGAAGTTTTCCTGCAATCGCAGTTGAACCCAGCCCGTTGACAGTCCCGGTGTTGTCCCATCCGCCATACACATCGAAGCCCGACGCTGCACCAAGACGTGATGCGAAGTCATCCCCCAAAACGAGAGCCGTCAATAGATCTTTGCCACTTGTATGCTGTGCCTCTGCTACAGCCAGCGTGACCGGGACCGAAGTGCCGCTGATATGAGCCGCGCTGCTGGTTTGGTTTTTGCCCTCTGCTTCTATCGCCTCGAAATCGTACGAGCGCATCATAAGGCTGTTCATCATAGCTGCATTGTGCGCGGGGATCTTGATTCCATGAACCAACACGGAAGCTTCTTGCGCACCTCCCCATCGAGAAACCATGTCGTACATCGCATCGCAACCCGGAGCATAGGCACCCGCGGCGATTACGCCGATCGAATCCAGGATCCGAATCTTTGCGCGGTCGATAGCAACTTGGGTTAGATCATCATAACTCGAGGCGACGATATGCTCGCAAATCTGTTCAGTTATACTCAAGACTTCCACCCCTTTCTATTGTGGTCAGGCTTGCGACATACGTGGTGCTTTATGCCGCAAGCCATTACAACTAGCGCGTCATCAAACTCCAACGGGTAGTGCCGTCCATTTTCTTTATCATGTCCTCGAGAGGTCCGTAGTACATGCACCATGCTTGACAATGCTGTACGCACATAGGCATCTTGCCTTCTGCTACGCGGCCTTCGCACATATCGCAGGCCAACGTGATGACCGGCAAATACGTCCATTCCCATTTGTCCTTGTTCGGACCTTCAGCGTACTGATAAGGCCCAACTTCCGTGACCTTGATACCGAACTCACCCTTGGGAAGATCGAGGTATTTCTTGCATGCAACCTCGCAACTATGGCAG
>JAAXUU010000066.1 GCA_013335845.1 Actinomycetota bacterium | reverse complement strand
GGTTGATCAGGTACACGGCGAGAACGTAGTTGATGTTTCCGGAAACCAGCTTAGCCGCTATACCGGCAAAGTACCCAAGTGTGATGAGTGTCAGAAATTGCCAGCTCACACCAAGCGCAGTCCTTGCCTTGAAAGCTTTATAGGCATTCATCGGCCACGAGAAGCCGAAACAAATAAGCATGATGGTTTCCAGTAATTCAGCCAAGGTTGGAACCTTTCTGTTCGATATTCAACTCAGGCAGTTTCGACAATGCTTTCGACAATGCTTTCGACATCCGATTATAAGCCTGAATTCGATTCTTGGACCGAGAAGGTCGGCGAAGTGGGTGCTATTTGAATCACACTATCGGTCTTCCGATTAGCCCTAAGGTCGCTTCTACAGCCAGTCTCCTCACTAGCCGGTGATATACACGAAGAGGGTACGCTCTTCACCGGAGCATACCCTCTGACTCTACTTCATGAATGCGTCCACTACACTACCCGCAGTGCGCCCGTCGGACAAAAGCGAACGCATTTGCCGCAAGAAATACATCGCTTCTTATCCACAACCGGAGCATCGAATCCATTCTGGCTCAATGCATGTACAGGGCATGCTCTGAGAGCAGGGCAAGCATGGTCCTGCGGACACTTCCTCTTATCGACAATCAGCGTCATACCACTTCTCCAAATACAGAACTTTGAGAGCCACACTCAATCATTGACAGTACTTAAACCACAGGACGCTCCCCGGTTCGCAAGTAATCGATGAACAGCGGGACAAGATACGGTACAAGCTGGGGAATATAGGTGGGCATAAGCGATTCCATGGTCTTGGGCAGCAACTCCGGCATAAGGTCGGCCATATCCTCCGGCATTTCTCCCATGAAGTTCTCGACTTCCCTGATCATATCGGGCATGACCTTGCCGAGAATCCCCGGAGCCATCATCGGGAAGAGAGCCGGCATCATTTTCTCCATCAATGCAAGACCACCCGGAACATGCTTCATAGCCTTCATCATCGGACCCATGCCTGTCGGCATCGCGTCGAGCATCTGAGGGAAGATGCGGCTCATGAAAAGTGCCATATTCTCAGGTTTCATCAGAATGATGAACTTATCGAAGAAACTCCATGCGTACTTGGCTTTGGCGGTTGTCTCGGGGATAGTGTACCCAGCGGCCGTCGCAACGACACGAGAGAGATCGTCGATCATGAGACCCATAGTATTCTTTTCGTTCGAGTCTCGCAGTTGTACTTGGCAACAAGGGCACAGTGCAACAACGGTATTCGCACCAGCATCGATTGCCTCTTGGAGCCGGTGACCACCAAGTATAGGCGCGACTTCGATCTCGCCGACAAGCGTTAGTACCGAACCGCAACACAGACCCTCTTCGCGATTGTGTTCCATCTCGACATAGTTAAGACCCGGAATCGCCTTGAGCATGTCACGCGGTGGTTCGTAGATACCCTGCGCGCGGCCTATGTGACACGAGTCATGGAATGTGAACGTCTTGCCCTCAAACGCATCACCCTTGAGTTGGATCGTGCCATTGGCAAGAGCCGGAGCGATAAGCTCGGAGTAGTGCTTTACCTCGAACTCATACTCGTCTCCACGGGCAGCGGCGATGTTGGCATAGAGCTCTTTCCATATAAGCCCACATGCCGGGCATGAAGTGACGATCGTCTTGGCACCACGCTTGCGTGCCTGTTCTACGTTCATCTCATAGATCTCCTCGAAGAGATCCCACTTACCCGCAACTTTCATCGGGATACCACAGCACGTCTCGTCAGAGCCCATGTAAGCCACGGAGTAGCCTGCATCCTGTAAAAGCCGCAGGGTAGACTCGGCAATGTCGTTTTCGACGTAGCTCGCGGTACAACCCGCGAAATAGAGGATGTCGCTTTTCTCAGGAATCTTGGCAGCCACATCTGCGGGAACCCAATCCGCTCGATGCTCATTTTTCGCTGCCCAAATGTCACCCTCACCACGCAGGGATGCGGCCATCATCTCGAAGGGTGGGAACGTGCCGAGTTTCTCTTCGTTTATGAGCTTTCCGCGCAAAGACATCCAGTTGTGTTCGACCGGTATATCGAGTTGGCATCGGGTGTTACAGACCTCGCAGGTCGTGCAGACGAGTATCGTGTCGATTGATTTCCGGTCCCATTTCTCGCGACCCGCGAGAATCTCGCGGATATACGCGTACTTTCCACGCGGAGACTGGCTCTCCCATCCACGCCCCGAGAACTGCTCGCAAGTATGTACGCAGTATCCACAGCGAGCACACGCGTATGCCATGAATGCGACGTCACCCGGTATACCGTTGATTTCCTTCGTGAATTCAAGTGAGTGATCAGGCGGGGTCGCCTTGTTCGCTATTGGACGGATGATGCTTTCGAACGTGGTTGCGGCGCCCATGATGAAATCGAGCATACCCCCTGCACCGTAGACTTTCCCGGGATTGAGTATATTCTTCGGGTCGACCTTGGCTTTGTATGCTTTCAGATCGGCAACCTTCTTCGAACCAAGCACACTTTCGGCCTGGCGCCCGAAGTACAGACCGGTCGAATAAGCCGAGCCGCCATGCGCTCTGGCGATCTTGATGACTGAAAGCGAGAGCGCGAATGCAAGGTTGAACGCGAACGAACGCTCGTCATGGGGAATATAGCCGAGAAGAACGACATGGTCGCCCTTACCAACCATGCCTTCGAGAACGAACGGCTGGTCGATCTTCTCGTCGATTTCCTTGAGGACCGCCGAGAGCTCCGAGAGAGGAACGACGACTTCGGTAGGAACGATCGAAGGTCCGATGCGCTTCAGGCGCATAGGAGCTGTGCGCTGGCTCCACTCGTTTTCCGCAGTGGCATCATCGAGGAAACGTCCGCCATGAGTTGAGACAAGTGCAGCGAGTGGTCCGTCGATCGCTTCCGCACGTGATAACGGATAGACGATCATCGCAAGATACTCGACGGGCAGATCCGGTTCGACGATAGCACAGGCTGTCTCGTGGGGATGTCCATGATGGTGTGGTAGTTGTTTCTTGAGCTCAATAGAGGTCGGGTTCAGAAACGAGATCGACCAAACAGGGAGATGCTGCGATGAAATGCCAGAAAGTACCGAGGCAAGCTCGTTCACCGTGGGGCACGCGATGAGTTTACGCACATCGTACTCCAGCGGTCGAACGCGGAATGTGACCTCCGTGATGATACCGGTGATCCCCTCTGCGTCTGCAATGTAATTCAGGAGGTCGTCTCCCGTAAACTCGCGTACCGTAGCATCAGGCAAAACGACGCGTGCTGATACGACACTCTCCTTGAACGTACCGTACTCATAGGACCCGAACCCGCTGCCACCTTGGGCAAGCCAACCCGCAACGGACGAACTCGGGTAGCTGGAGGGATGAAGGCGCAGGTCGATGCCGATCTTGTTGATCTCGCGGTCGATCTCTTCCCAGATGGCACCCGCTTGGGTGCGCACGGTAAGATTTTCCTTATCGGTTGCGAGAACTTTATTCCAGCCGGACATATCGACGACAATCGCGCCATCGCCGGGAAGTGCTCCACCGTAGCCGCTCGTCGCCCAACCGCGGGGAACAAGCGGAACGCCTGCCTCGTTCGCGATTTTCATGAGTTCGACGATCTGCTCTTCGGTCTTCGGGCGCACAACCGCACCGGCGATACCTGCCGGTACGAAAGGCTTCACGAGAGAGGGCATCGCCCCGATATCGAACGAATACATCTTGCATTCCGCTCTCGTAACACGAATCCGGTCTTCTCCCACTACGCTCGCCAAACGCTCTTCGAGTTGTTTGCTGATAGGACTCATCGTCCTTTCACTTCCTCTCATCTACGGTCGCAAGCAGCCCATTATCACTAAGTCTGCCTGAAACGCTAACTATTTCCGATACACACATTCCGATTACAGCGCTGATTAGATAGCGCTCGCTACAAAGACGGAACAACTACCTGATCATCTGTTCAACTGCCGACTTAGGCTTGGCGCCGACTGACGTGGAAACGACTTTCCCGTCTTTGATAAGCACCAGCATCGGGATGCTCGAGACGCTGAACTGCTGAGCAAGCTCAGGCTCTTCATCGACGTTGATTTTGACGAACTTGGCTTTGTCGGAATTCTCGGAAGCGACCTCATCGACGACGGGCGAAAGCATACGGCAAGGACCGCACCATGAAGCCCAGAAATCTATGAGTACAGGTAATTTGGATTCAAGAACCTCTTGTTTGAAATTGGATTTGGTCACATCTATAACAGACATTTCAGACTCCTTTTCGGTTCATGTTGTTGTTAGAAACATAAAGTAAAGGATTTCGTTTATGGTGTCTGTGACAACATCACACAAGTTAGCGGATGCTGCCCGATGCCCTATCTGCCAGTCGCTTGGGATCCGCTAGGGAGATCTCCCCTCGCGACAGTGAAATGAGGCCTTCTTCGCTGAAATACTTGAGCATGCGGGTGATGACTTCACGAGCGTTGCCCAGGTGTTGTGCAATCTTCTCGTGCGTGATCTTGAGTTCGGTAGTGCCCTCCAGTTCGCTCTCTTCCAAAAGGAATGCAGCAAGTCTCGAGTCGAGCTTCTTGTGAAGAACCTGGTCCATAAGCCACATGACGTCGGAGAAGCGTGCGGCCATGAGCTCGTTCGTGTAATTCGAAACCGCAGCCGATTCCTGCATGAATTTCTTGTAAATCGCCGCAGGTATGTTGAAGAACTCCGTATCTTCTTCCGCTTCGACGATGATCTCGAATTCAATGCTGCTCATTATGCATGCGGCGGAGAACAGGCACATGTCACGCTCGATTAGCCGGTAGAGAGTAATCTCCTTTCCCTCATCGGAAAGAATGTAGGCACGCAAGCGTCCCGAGATCACAAGGATGAGACCGACGCAATCTGCAGATCCATTGTGAACGATTGTTCCCGCTTTGACCGAGCGCTTTACAACCTGTGCTTGCATAGTCTGCCGCTGCGCAGGTGAGAGCTGGTTCCAAAACGGCAGGTATTCGCCGAGAACGGCTTCCATTGGCACCCTTCCGAATTCCAAAGATACGCTATGAGGCATGTACTACATCTATGGTTCAGTATACAGCGTTTAGCAGGGGTTTGTTCATTTTCGATGAGAAATCGATGCCTCTGCGCACTTGACGTAATCGTGATGTATTCGATTTTGCGTTCAAAGTGCTATTATTATTCTTATTTCGAAATAGAGGAGTATCCAGCATGTATGTTCCGGACCGACTAGTGGATTCATTGATTCTCGAAGACGTTCCCTATATCGACTTGACCACGACGGTTCTCGGTTTCAACGAAGAACAAGGCGAGATGGAATATTTCACACGCCAAGATTGCACACTCTGTTGCATCGAAGAGGGCGTCGCTATCTTGAAAAAACTCGGGCTCGAAATCCTATCCCATAGCAAGAGCGGATACGAGGCTAAGGCCGGAGAGACGTTTCTTGTCGCTAGAGGGTCCGCAGAAGCATTGCACGCAGGGTGGAAGGTGTGCCTCAATCTCTTCGATTATTATTCGGCTGTAGCAACCGCGACCCAGAGGTTCGTCGAAACCGTACATGCAAAGAATCCGCATATGTCGGTTCTCACCACAAGAAAAAGCATCCC
The DNA here is from genome assembly GCA_013335845.1 of Actinomycetota bacterium. Lineage (GTDB taxonomy): Bacteria > Actinomycetota > Coriobacteriia > Coriobacteriales > RUG844 > JAAXUU01. The sequence goes on along the minus strand of JAAXUU010000066.1, from coordinate 1,353 downwards.
GGGCACCAAGCCGTTTATGACGAAGGCTATTCTCTGCGGAGGCGCTTTCCCCCACCGCCTAGGTTTATCGGAAACCGTATTGGTATTCGAACAGCATCTGGAATTCATCGGAGGGCTCAATGGTTTTATCGAAAAATTTCCTGAAATCAAATCCAAGTGCTGCGAAAAGAAAATCATCGTCGAGGCAAGCGCTAAAGATGCATTCACTCTTGCAAAAGCCGGAGTAGACGGAATCCAATTCGACAAAGCTTCGGCAGAAGAGCTCAACGAAATCGTGCCGCTTCTAAGAGAAATCAACCCCCACATCACTCTATTGGCAGCAGGTGGTATCAACGCCTCCAATGTGGCCGAGTATGCGGAGACCGGTGTCGATGGCTTGGTCACGACCTCGCTCTTCTTCGTGAAACCCCTCGATATGAGCGTGCGCATCACGAAACTCTGAGAGCTCGACAGGATTATCGGTCTGTCGGACTCACTTTCGTTTTTCGGCGACCCGTATAGAATGCGTAGACCACGGTACTAAGTGCGACGGTAACCGCGCAAAACATGAACATACCCGAGAAACCGAAACCATCCGATATCGCCCCACTTATCATCGGGCCGATTCCCTGCCCGATATCAGGTCCGATGAAGTAGGTGCTAGCCGCGACGCCTATTTTCCCATTATCTTCTCTCCCGATCCTCATGCAGATCGTCTGAAGCGCCGGCTGCGCGAGGCCCTGTCCGAGCGAAATCAACACCGCACAAAGCAGTATCACCCAAAGAGAATATGCCCCCGCAAAAAGCAGTGCGGCGGTAATCACCAAGATAAACGCAGGGTAAAGAACGATCGACAAGCCCCTGCGGTCGATTATCCTACCGGAAACCAAGCGGGCGGCGAATAAAGATACAGCAGCAACCACAAAGTAGAGGGAAACACCGCTTATTCCTCTGTGTTCCGCGAAAACTACGATAAATGTATTGATAGTACCGACCACTAGTCCGAAAATGCCGGCAAAAAAAGTCAATGGAAGCGCAGGTACACAGATAAGGTCATCTATGTGTAATGATGACATTTCTCCGAAGGCCGCCCTTAAATTAACTCGCAACTCCGATACGCGCATTTTGAAAGCAGCGGCCCTAGACACATTTGCGTGCGGATCACCTTGCGTAGCGTCTCCCGACGTTATGCGCAGCGTCAAAATCACGGCTGCCAGGAATAGAAGACCCGAGACCATGAAGCTGACGTGGTATCCGAACTCGGAACCGATTACGGCACCGATACCGGGACCGATCGCTGCAGCCACGATAAACGAAATACCGAACCATCCGATACCTTCGCCGAGCCTTTTCAGCGGTAGTTTTTCACTGACA
>JAAXUU010000065.1:6288-6957 GCA_013335845.1 Actinomycetota bacterium | reverse complement strand
CGTAGTATTTTAGTACGTGCACCCACCTCGACTCCGAACGCCTGCTCGGTGGCCTTAAGTGACGTGACGACATGGCTGGGAGAACAAATACCGCAGATGCGACTCGAGATATAGGCGACGTCTTCGAACGAGCGACCCTTCACCATCGATTCGAAAAGACGTGCCGGCTCGTTGATGTTCATTTCAACGGACCTAAGCTCGCCGTCTTGGATATCGACCATTACGTTGCCATGGCCTTCGATGCGGGCGATATGTTCTATCGTAAGCTTGCTGATCGTCACGTTCCCTACCCTTCTTCCCTCTTGGTGATGCACTTCTCGGTACGTGTCATACTCATATCACCGAAGATTGATTGAATATCTTCAGCTGCTCGTCGAAGTTCTCCGGATCCAAGCCATAAGCTTTCACGATCTCACGTGCACTTGCGATGTTCGCATCATGTGCCACTCCCCTGCAACCTTTGCAAGGACGGCCTTCGGAAACGCAACGCGCATCACAACCGGCATTCGTAACAAGCCCGAGGCAAATCGTTCCATTGTAGAAGAAACACTCGCGCTCGTTGAGACGACAATCTCCACATAAGGTCTTCTGATAGCGCGAGCTGAATCCACCGAGCAATGCCTTTTGCAGAACCGCAACGAAATCAAACGTGTCGATAGGACAGCCGGA
>JAAXUU010000065.1:0-6278 GCA_013335845.1 Actinomycetota bacterium | reverse complement strand
GGGATGAAGGCGCTCACCGGACGGGGGGCGAAATAATCGCCACACGTTTCCGGGGCGTCTCCGTAGACATCCTCCATGCGTCGATCGATCTGATCGGATGCAAGCCCGGGGATACCGCCTGTATTCGCACATGCTCCGATTGTGATAACGGTATGTGCCGTCTCTCTGATCTTCTTCAGAAGATCGACGTGCTCTTGGGTGCAGACCGCTCCCTCGATGACCGCGATGTCATATTCCTCAGGTAGTTCACCGCTCGATGCGAGCTGCCAATACGCCAACTCGAACATACCGAGTACGTCAAGAAGATGGTCTTCAGCGTTGGTCAACTGCACCTGGCATCCATAATCGCTCGCAAGCCCGAAAATCGCAATACGAGCAGGCTTCTTATCAGTAGCTTTGTTGGAAGCGGGGTTCTTCAGATTCAAACCGAATATGCGACGTTCCATCTACATCGCTCCTTGAATATTGGCGGCTTCCCAATAGTTGAAAACGGGTCCATCGACGCAAACATATTGATGACCCACCATACAATGACCGCATTTTCCAATACCGCACTTCATAGCGCGTTCGAATGAAACGTAGATCCTGTCGAAGTGCAAACCCTTTTTACGCATCTCGGCGATTACGAACTTGTACATTACCGGTGGGCCGACGATAGCCGCATAGGTGTTGTTGGGGTCGATGTCTATGCGATTGAACAACTTCGTCACCACGCCGACTTCACCATCCCACGGTTGATCTTCGGTGTTGTCCACAGTAAGGATGAGGTTGAAATCCTTGCGATGCTGCCACATCTCGAACTGAGAACGGAACATGACTTCGGATGGATTCTTCGAACCATATAAAATGGTGACATTACCGAACGCGTGACGTTCGTCGTGGATATGATTGATAAGCGACTTGAGTGGAGCTATCCCAAGTCCTCCTGCAACCAAGAGGATGTCATGCCCTTTCATTTCCTCGAAAGGAAACCCTCTGCCGAACGGCCCTCGCAGGCCGACGATATCCCCGCATTGTTTATCATGCAAAACTCCGGTTACCGACCCGGCACTACGGACGCACAATTCTATGAACCCCTGTTTCGAAGGAGCGCTCGAAATCGAAATAGGAGCTTCTCCGACACCGAATATAGATAGCTCCACGAACTGCCCGGCTGTATGAGTGAAAGCCTCGCGAACCTCCGGATCGATAAGACGCAGCTCGAAAAGTTTCTCGGTTGCCGTGAGCTCCGTTATGGATGTTATACGAGCAGGCCACGGTCGATACAGGTTTCTTTTCATCAACTCCGTTCCCGACAATGTCTCATAGTTCCGACGGATCTGTTCGGTCTCGTTCGCGCCTATGATCTTATCCACGGGCAACTCCTTTATCGATCGCAGAGTTTCTCTGCGCAATGGCATCTTGCTGCAGGCCATCGATGACGACGCGAGGATTTATCGTGGCTTTACATGCGACTTCGCAGCGACCGCAACCGGTGCACAGCACATCTCCGTGCTTGCTTGGATACCCCAGAAACTTATGGTAGAAACGATTGCGCACGCGCGATGCTGCGGTGGCCCGGAAATTATGCCCATGCGCAACCGCAGCGAAATCAGGGGAGCAACATGAATCCCAGACGCGTACCCGTGTGCCCTCCTCACCGTTCGGCGAGAGGATATCTTTGATGTTGAAACAATGGCAGGTGGGGCATACGACAGAACATGCGGCGCATGAAAGACAACGCTCCCCCAGCTCTTCCCAAAGCGCATCGTTATAGAAAGCATCCATCAGCATCGGCAGTTCAGAGATGTTGTTCGCAGATGGGAAAGCAGACCTGAATTTTGCATTCCGAGTTTGGAAATCCACGGAATCCTGGACACTCGCCTCACGTGCGCTCGTGCTTATCGTTAAAACCTCGGCCGCCCGAACGGAAAGTATGGAGACCAGATATCGATCTCCGATATCGTGTAGGAACAAGTCATAGCCCTGGGTGACTTCATCTGTCCCCCATACGTTACAGAAACAATGCTCCGAAGGCATACAGCTTATACCGACGATGAGGGTGTTCTCCCTGATCTTATGATAGTAGGGATCGTCATATTCATCGTCGATATAAACCTTGTCAAGACGGTTGATTGCATTTATATCGCATGCGTGGAGTCCGAACAGAACCCTAGGCACGATCTCCTGTTCGAAATCTTGCACGCTATTCTGCGCGGTGGAGAATTTGAAAAGAACCTCGCGCGGTGGCAAGAGATATTTTTTCGGAGGTAGCAACGTCGTAGTGTAATCCACACACAAACGAGAGGGGTCGCACCCTATCTCGTCGAACACATAGGATTCGCCCCTTTTTACCGGACCGACTACTTCGTATGAAGTTGCAAAGCCACGAACCAAGGCCTCTATCTCGTTCTTGTCTATAACCCTGAACAGCACGATATCCCTTCTTTCATGCCGAGGCACTATTGGTAATTCACGCCCGATTAGGCGAAGAAAATACCGATTTCGCGTTCAGCAGAAGCAGGAGAATCCGAACCATGAATGACGTTCTCGTCCATGGTGAGACCGAAATCCCCACGGATGGTTCCAGGAGCCGCATCGAGAGGATTCGTGACGCCCATGAGTTTACGGCAGATCGCAACCGCATCAGGACCGGATACGATCAGTTTCACAACAGGACCCGAAGTGATATAGGAGATAAGTCCATCATAGAAGGGCTTTCCTGCATGCTCGGCGTAGTTTGCCGCAGCTTGTTCCGGAGTGACATTCGCGAGTTCCATGCGCTCGATGGTCAATCCTGCACGCTCGAAGCGGTTAACGATTTCACCGATATGCTTGTTGCGAACCGCATCGGGTTTCAGCATGATATATGTCTTTTGGCACATAATGTATCCTTTCGTGTGTACGATTACTTAAATCAGGCATCGGGATAGCTCGCGAAATCGAGCTCGATATTGGTTACTTTCCAACCGAGCATGTCGCGACCCATCGAAATGTTATATGAAAGTTGGCCTCCTTCGGAGAGCGTTGCCGTGGCAACCACCTCTGAGTCGGTCATGGTTCGAGAAACGGAGTTGATTTCCACGTCAGCGGTCTTTCCGACACATGCCATAGCCAGTTCGATATCGCTCGTGCTGGCATCGGCCCAGTAGTCGGCAACCGATTCGTCAACCGCATAAGCGGCGAACATATCTTTGACAACCTGCTCCTGCATGGGCCATCCGTAACCCTTGTAATATGCAAAACCCGCGGCGACGAGCAGAAGTAGGATCAGAAGCGCGAAGACTAGGAATATCTTGAGTCCGACATTCTTTAGTTTGCGCTCCTTTCTCTGCATCGATCGTCCTCGAGCGTCGATTTCGGCATCGCTCAAAGTAAAGAAGCCCGTATCATCCGGAGGTGGGATAACTTTGAATTCCTCGGATATTCCCACGGAATACTGTTCTTGTTCGAACACATCCAAACCACGTTCCGGGTTCGTCTCGATTTCGATACTTGCACGAGCGTGGTCGTAATCAAGTAGAGCGGAGTCTTTCAGGGTGTAGGTTCCGTCCTTCAATGCAGCTTCGAAAGCATTGACCGCCTCACGCATTCGACCGGTCGCAACATATGCCTGGCCTAAATTCGCACAGGTTTTATTGCGCGCGTCGGCGGCTGTATCGAATTCCAATGCAGTCACATAAGCTTCGACGGCATCATAGGGACGATCGAGAGCCATGAAACACACCCCGAGATTTACGAGGCAACGAGCAGGATCGGGGTTGTTCTCGTCAAGCGCCGCCTTACGATATGCCACACCCGCTTCTGCCGGTCGCCCGAGTTTCAGCAAAGCATTGCCCATGGCACTAAATGCTTTGTGCGGTGTTTCATATGTAGAATCCCCAACAGCCTGCTCAAAGCACAGAACAGCTGTTTCGTGATCCCTGATAGCAGACAAAGCCATACCGAGATTCACGTTGATAGCGGCATGTCGGGGGTACTCGGCGTCCCCGAGTGCCGTTCTATATGCCTCGATCGCTTGGTCGAACTTCTTATCCTTGATCAGGCAGTTTCCTATCATATGGTGGATATAGCCCTTTTCACCGGGTACGAACGAGGTGGAGTCACCTTGTGCATAGTTCAGGAATTCCTCCAGTGCCTGAGGGTAATCCCCGACATCGTATGCTTTTTGAGCAGTGGCAAATTTTGTTGTGTCCATGAGTCTCCTACCGCGTATCGAAGTGGCTTTAGAACCTAGCTAACAGCGTTCTCGATTACAACGGATTCGATTGTATCGCCTTTACGCAGCGAGTGGACAACGTCGAGACCCTCGATGGTATCACCGAAAACGGTATAACCGCTGTCGAGGAAAGGCTGGGCGCCTAGGCAGAAATAGAACTGTGAGCCTGCGGAATCCGGCATCGAAGAACGCGCCATGGCCATTGTGCCATCTTTGTGGACATTGTGGGGGTTGGTCGAGTATTCAGCCTTAATGGAATATCCGGGGTTTCCGGTACCGGTTCCCGAGGGGCAACCACCTTGGATGACGAAGTTGGGTTCATATCGATGGAAAGTCAGACCATCATAGAATTTCTTGTTTGCAAGCTCGATGAAGTTCCCAACATGAATAGGAGCATCTTTTCCGGCAAGTTGGACCTTGATAACGCCTTTGTTGGTAGTGATAACCGCTATTTCTTCTCCACTGGGTTTATATTCCGGTGTATAAAGAGCCATTTTACGCCTCCATGCATTCACACGTGCCATTTCTGATTTGACACGTTTTTCTACAACCTGATAAATATTACCAGTAGAACGCCCTAATGGTAAGGCTGGATAAATGAAGATTATAGGTAGATAGTGGCGCATAGCGTGATTTTTTGCTGAATAGGCATACATTACGCATAGGTTCTACCTATCGGTTTATGTCGACGGGAAGTCGACCGAACAGATTCTGCTCACGTATATGAGCGAATCGAAGGAGGCGATACGCCATGGGGGCTCCTAGCACCGAGAAAGTCCGCAACATTGTCTTAGTAGGTCAAGACGGTGCAGGCAAGACCAGTCTTGCCGAAGCAATGCTCTTCCTAACAGGACGAACGACTCGGATGGGCACCACGCACGACGGTAAATCCAATCTTGACTACGATTCAGAAGAAATCAAACGCCGTTTCACCATTTCGACCGCGATCGCTCCCGTCCGTTACAAAGATTTCAAGATCAACGTGTTAGACACTTCCGGTTATCCGGACTTCATGGGTGACACCATAGCCGCGATGTACGCCGCAGAAATGGCACTTTTCGTAGTTGACGCGGTCGCAGGTCCCCAAATCATGACGAAAAAACTGTGGTTCACAGCAGGAAAAGTCGGAATCGCAAAATCAGTCTTCATCAATCATATCGACCGCGAGCATGCGAATTTCGAAAATGCCATGGCGACTTTGTCAGAGCGTTTCGGAAAGCGTCTGGGCGCGGTGACCATTCCCATCGGAGTCGACGTCGACTTCAAGGGCGTTATAGACATCATCCGCATGAAAGCCCGTTATTTCATAGACGGCGGCGAAATAATCGACGTGATTCCGGCCGAGTTCGAAGATGCCGCGAACGAAGCACGCGACGTACTTTGCGAATTAGTCGCAGAGGCGGATGATGAAATCATGGCGAAGTATCTCGATGGAGAAGCCATCACGCAAGAAGAACTCGAGATGCTTCTTGGAAAAGCAATCGCTCAGGGGATATTCATCCCTGTCTTTGTCGGAAGCACCCTCATCGAGCAGGGTATCGCAGGACTTCTCGACGATATAGTCACATACTTCCCGGCTCCTGACATCAAGAGCCCTTATGTTCTCGAAAACGGCGAGGCACTTGACATCGATTCAAGTGGCGTTCCCGCAGGTTTGGTATTCAAGACAGTGTCGGACCCCTATGTAGGACGTTTGAGTTTCATCAAGGTATTGTCGGGCACACTCGAGCCGGGTATGGAACTCATAAACTCACGCACAGGCCGCAAAGACCGTTTGGCACATCTCTATTTGATGTGCGGTAAAGAAACAACAGATGTGAAGAGTGCAGGTGCCGGTGACATCATCATCGTTCCGAAGCTAAGCGAAACAGGAACCGGCGATACGCTCTCGCTTAATGGAAGAATCACCATTCCGCCATTACCCTTCCCCAAGCCACTCTATCCCGTAGCCATAGAGGCATCGAACAAGAAGGATGAAGACAAACTGGGCGACTTCTTGGCAAAAGCCGTGGAAATCGATCCGACCATCACTATGCACCGTGACGAGGAAACACACCAAACCCTACTTACCGGTCTTGGA